>JAAYOX010000253.1 GCA_012520135.1 Clostridia bacterium | reverse complement strand
ATAGTAAGCATTCTTAGGTGAGTATTATGCAAACAAAAACCAGAAACACAAAACAGAAAAAAGTGATCCTGGAGGTGCTGAAGGGAACTGATTCCCACCCTACAGCCGATTGGATCTATGAACAGGCCCGTAAAGTGCTGCCTGATATCAGTTTAGGTACTGTCTACCGGAACCTTCGGATTCTGACCGAAAGTGAGGTAATTCGGGAGTTAAACTATGGCAGTACTTACAGCCGTTACGACGGTAACCCGGTAGAGCATTATCATTTCGTCTGTACCAAATGCCAGCGTGTCTTCGATGTTCCCATTGAAGTGTTGCATGATATCAATACCAAAGTGGAAGAGGCAACCGGTTGGCGAGTGGAGATGCACCGGATGGAGTTTTATGGTACTTGCGAGGACTGCAATCAGAGCAATTGTTACCAAAATTAAAGCATAAAACCATCGTCTTTGCGGGAAAACTATGAGCAAGAACTCGTAGGGGTGGTTGTTCATGGTCAAAATCGGTGAAATTGCCTGCTGCAATCAATGCGGTAAGCCTAACAGCAAACAGAAGTTGCTGCAGGTTCATGAACTATGGGGAAGCAGGTCTTTATGTAAAAATTGTTATCAAAGACATCAGCGGTCCCTGTGGGGATTTTGGTAGTTAAGAAAGCCCTCAAAGGGCTTTTTGCTTTTCACCTGCATTTTCTTCTTGCCTGTTATTCCTTAGTAAGTTATGTTAATATTAGGGCAGTAGATGGGATTTTGTTCTTAGGGGGAAGGACATGGGTAAAGAAAATGCAGTTTGTCATCGCTATCTGCGCCGGATTTTTGTTTTTGATAGCCTAACTGACGATGAACTGGCCAAAATTGCGGCTATCGTCAGGATGAAGGAGTACAAGAGAAACACAGTTATTTTCCGGGAAGGAGAAGAGGGAGAAGGGTTATTTTTTGTTATTAAAGGCAAAATCAAACTATCGAAACTTTCCGAAGAGGGCAAAGAAAAAATTCTCCATTTCTGTTCGGAAGGGGATGTGTTTGCCGAAATCCTCCTGTTTGATGGAGGCGTGTATCCTGCTACCGCTGAGACCCTGGAAAATTCGGAAATAGGATTAATCCGGCACGCAGACATGGAACGTGTGCTCTATGAAAACAGTGGGATTACCGTCAAGTTTCTTAAAGTGATGGCAAAACGGTTACGGGAAGCCCAGTTTCACATCAGAGATTTGGCCTTTAAGGATGCCTACAGTCGTCTTGCTTCTACACTGTTAAATTTATCGGCAGAGTACGGACGCCAGACAGCCGGTGCCGATTATGTAGGTATTAGTCTTAACCAGCAGGAACTGGCAAACGTGATTGGTACTTCCCGGGAAACAGTGGCCCGTATTATAGGGGATTGGCGCCGGGACGGTATAATTGCCGTCCATAAGAAGGAAATCATCATTAAAGATAAAAAGAAATTAGCAGCATGGCTTTAGAATAAATAAGGCTGGGGGATACTAGTTTGCGTTTTCAATCTGTTCAATTGCCCGTTTCGATGACCGCCGGTTCCATCTATTATAGCAATTTTGAAAGGAAAGCACCTTTTTTTCCAGGTGGCAATCCACATGAATCCGATACCTTCAAAGAAAGGTATCGGTTTCTTACGACTAATGACAATCCGGCAGTAAAAGAAGAAGTTGCCGGTGTTTTAACCGCCTATAACCGGTCTTTAGGAGCCGGTCCGGAAAGTTTGGCTAACGCTGCCAAGCTGGCTGAACCGGGTACGGTGGCCATAGTCACCGGACAACAGGCAGGTTTATTGACCGGTCCCCTTCTGACCATCTATAAAGCGATGACTGCCATTGCCTTGGCAGACCGGTACCGGGAAGAACTGGGCGTAGAGGTAGTTCCGGTTTTTTGGATCGCCAGTGAGGATCATGATTACCAGGAGATTAATCACCTGCATTTGTTAGGAGAAAAAGAGCGGTGTAAAACCGTTTATTTGCCTTATCCGGTGGTGGGACAACCTCCCATGCAATGGGTTCCTGCCGGTAAGGCTTGTCAGCAATTATTGCAGGAGTGTCTGCGGCTATTCAGGCCGGGACCTTTTTGGAAGGAAGCAGAAAAATTATTAAAAGATACATTAGCCGGTACGGAGAACATTTGTGATTGGTTTGGAGCTATTTTATTAAAGCTGTTTAAAGGATTAGTATGTATTAATCCTATGTTGCCTGAACTGCGGCGTCTCCAACAACCCGTTTTTCGCCGGGGAATAGAGCAGGTGGAGGAGATAAATCAACTGCTGGCGGATAATGAAGCTCAATTAACTGCCCGCGGGATCACTCCGGCAGTGCAGAAAAAAAGGAATCATACTCATCTGTTTCTCTTGGATCAAGGTAACCGGGTCCCTATCATGGCCCATGAAGAGGGTTTTCAAGCCGGGGATAGATATTTGTCTTTTCAGGAATTGAAAACAATGATCGAATATCACCCCGAGGCGTTCAGCCCTGATGTAATATTACGTCCTTTGACTCAGGAAGTATTGCTACCGGTTCTGGCTTATGTGGCAGGACCGGGTGAATTTGATTATTGGGCTCAACTGGCCGGTGTCTTTGACCATTTTGGGCTAAAAATGCCTGCGATCTACCCCAGGGCCAGTTTGACTTTAGTTGAACCGGAGATAGAGGAGTTGCTTGCTGCTTACGAAATAGCACCGGAACAGGTTTTCGATAACCTGGAATTGCATCTGGACCGGCTATTAATAGGGAGGGACTCCATAGGCCTTGATAGGCTGTTCCGGCAGGGGGAACAGGAACTGGAAACAATCTTTCAACGGTTACAGCAGGAATTAGGAGCAACTATGGCCGGGAAACTGGCGGAGACCGGAGAAAGAGCCTTATCCAGAACCCTTAGAGAGTGGCAGCGGCTAAAGAAAAGGGCCTGGCAGGAACACCGGAAACAGCATGGGGAGTTGGTAAATGATTTCCGGGCCATTGCCCTTCAATTATTGCCCGGAGGCAATACCCAGGAATCAACTTATAATCTGTTTAGCTATTATACGGTTTATGGTCCGGAAATGCTCCGGCAGCTAATGCCGGGAATCCTGGGGTCTACCGGACATCAATTTGTGTTTTTAGGGGGTTAATCCATGGAACCCGTTGATTTAATCGCCTTTGGTGCTCATCCTGATGATGTGGAAATCGGCTGCGGGGGCCTCCTCATGAGGAGCATTGCCACAGGCTACCGGGTAGGTATTGTTGATTTGACCAGAGGGGAAATGGCCAGTACCGGAACGGTGGCTATCCGGCGGGAGGAGAGCCAAAAGGCGGCAGAAGTGCTAGGAGTAAACTGGAGGATTAATTTGGAACTGCCGGACCGGGGGATCACCATTAATGATGAAAGCCTGAGTAAAGTAGTCCGGATCTTGCGGGAAGCCCGTCCAAGGTTGATTGTGGCTCCTTATTGGGAAGACCGGCATCCGGATCACGTTGCTTGTTCCCAATTGGTAACTGAGGCTCATTTTAATGCCCGGCTGTACAAGTATTTGCCCGAACTGCCCCCTCACCAGCCTCGCCTGATTTATTATTTTTTAAATCATTATCAAGTAGAAGCGAGTTTTATTGTTGACATCAGTGATTATTTTGAGGAAAAAGTGAAAGCGATTTTTTGTCATTATTCCCAATTCGGCCCTGCGCCGGAGCCGACGTCTTTGAATACAGGTGCTTTTATGGGCGCTATCCGGGGTTGGAATCAAGCTTGGGGTGCCTTGATTGGCTGTACTTATGGTGAAGGTTTTTATTCGAAAGAAGCCCTGGCCATTCCTGATCCTGTAGCGTTGCTAGGAGGTGGGTCACAAGCAATGCCTGTCCGGCGAAACCGTTAACCTTTAATTTACTGCCGTTGACCACTAAAATTAGGTATTTCACCAAGTAACAATTTACTTTTTTTTCATTCAAGTATATACTAATGTTGAGTTTTAGTAGGAGGTGGTAATAATGCAGAATTATACTGAACATATAAAGAAAGACGTAGGACCGGCTCATAACTGGGTTAGTTACTTAGAGTGGTTGGGCGTAAAGGTAGAAGGACCTCATCATGGTCACCAGGAAAGGGAAGATTAATTTCTTCCCTTTAATATTGCCTGCAGAACGCTAACCGGTGTTAATCGAAGGGCTGAATTGGAGCCAAAATCAAAAGAGCGAAGGAGCCTGAGGGAAAATGCCGACGGCATGAGCACCCGCAGGGTGCGATTTCGGAGGCATCCGAAGGCACCTGAGCTCATCCCCAAACCGGGCTCCTCTGAAGCCCGGGATTAACACCGGTTAGGGAGTTGTAGTTTGTCAATAAGCAGAAAGGGAAGATATTTATTTCTTCTCTTTTTTTTCTGAAAGACTGTTTATAGTCAAATTGATGTTAGTCGTGAGCACCAGAGTAGCTAGGTACAGTTAAAGGGCGGCGTAATACTGAATTTTATGAATTTGATAGTCTAATCAAAAAAGATCTGGTATGATTGGTACTAAGCATGTTCCCGCAAGGAGGATTTATTAATGAATTTATCGATACTGGACTTGAAAAGAGGTTTTGATGCCTGCGGTTATATCACTGACGAAGAGATTACTACTACAGTTTATTTGGCTCTACAACTGGGAAAACCCCTATTGGTAACCGGTGCTCCCGGAGTAGGCAAGACGGAAATTGCTAAAGTATTAAGTGAGATATTTGCGACGGAATTAATCAGGCTTCAATGTTATGAAGGCCTGGATGAAAATAAAGCCCTCTATGAGTGGAATTATCAAAAACAGCTCCTGCACATTCAGATGGCCAAAGATAACGCTCAAGGACTCCAGGCTGATATTTTTTCTTCCGAATATTTGTTGGAACGTCCTTTACTAAAAGCGATTCAAGCGGAAAAGAGACCGGTGCTTTTAATTGACGAGATTGATAAAACCGATGCAGAGTTTGAAGCTTTTTTGTTTGAGGTATTGTCAGACTTCCAAGTGTCCATACCTGAATTAGGGACTCTGCTGGCCAAGCAGATTCCAATTGTAGTCTTAACCAGCAACGGGGAAAGGGAGTTATCCGATGGCTTGAAAAGACGCTGTTTGTTCTTATACATCGATTATCCCAGTTTAGAAAAGGAACTTTCGATTGTACTTACTAAAGTGCCTCAAGTCCATGAAAGGTTGGCCTCTGAAGTGGCTAGGGCCATGCAACTTTTGCGACACAAAATCAGTTTAAAGAAAAAACCTTCTATTGCGGAGGCTATTGATTGGGCCAGAGCGTTGGAAGCTTTGGGGATCAGCAAATTGGATTACAATGCCGTAGACAAAACGTTAAACGTAGTTCTGAAAGATAAACAGGACCAGGATATTTTTAGGGAACAAATGGGCGCCCAAGGCTTGTGCAATATGTTGGTCAATCAAGGAGGTTAACCCGTGGAGGGGAGGAAACAGACCCAGGTAGCGGAAAATTTAATTGAATTTGTTCACTTGCTGCGGGTAATGGGGCTGCGGATCAGTGCAGCGGAGGTTTTGGATGCTTTCAGGGCTTTGGAAGAAGTGGAACTGGCTCAAAAAGAAAGCTTCAGGGCTGCTCTCCAATGTACCCTGATCAAACGTCAGGAAGATTTGGGGGTATTTCAGGAAGTCTTCCGGGTCTTTTTTGCTCCCCCGGAGCAAAAACAGCAGTGGATTGAGCAGGGTCGCCTCAAGGAACAGGAAATGCAGGAACAATTGGCGGAAGCCGATGCGGAATTGGTTTTCCAAGGAGAGGCATTGGATTTAACCACTAAAGAGAAAATGATTTATGCCGGTCTAAATGAGGATGCCAAAGAAAAACTGCAGGATTTCCTGAAGCAAAGTTCAACAGGTAAAAATGTGGGGCCCAACTTTAAACCCTTGATTGAAAGCTTGGTGCGAGGCCATTTGCAGTACTGGCAAAACCGGGGAATGGAGCCGGAAGACTTGATGGTGCCTGATACCGGCAATGAGGAATGGGATTTCCTGCTGGAACAGGCGGCGGAAAGCCTCCACAGGGAACAAGAGCGGCTCCTGCGGGAAGATATGCAGAAGATTGGCGACCGGGAACAGCCGGAAGCAATGCGGTTAATCCATCTTTTGTCCAGGAGGCTGGCAACCAGGTTATCCCGCCGTTACCGGCAGAGTCAGCGCCGGTTGCGGCTTGATTTGCGGAAAAGTATCCGGCGTAATATCAACAGCGGCGGTGCCATGTTCCGTTTGAGCTACAAAAGCAAGCGGATTTCCAAACCCCAAATTCTGTTGATTTGTGACGTTTCCGGGTCTATGACCCGCTACTCAGCTTTTACCATGCAGTTTATCTTAGGGTTGGTATCGGTCACCAGCAAAATAGAAACTTTTTTGTTTGCCGAACAGCTAAAGAAGACCACTTCCTGGTTCGAAAAAGGAATGTCCTTGGAGGCTATGCTTGATATGGTATCAGGGGGCAGGCAGGCTTTAGGTCACGGGACTAATTTACATGGGGCACTGGTAGAATTGTGGCGGCACCATCGACCTTTACTGCAGAAAAACGCAATTGTACTCATTGTCAGTGATACAAAGACTATTAATGCTAAGGAAGCTGCCAAAGAGCTGGCTAAGCTCCATCAACAGGTGCGGGAAGTAGTTTGGCTGAATACTCTCCCGGCTGAAGCTTGGGAAAGACATTCTACCGTAGCTGCTTTTCAACCATATTGCCAAATGTACCAGTGCAACACCATCAAAGATCTCGAAGCCATCATCAGCCGGCAGCTATTAAGCATTTAGTGGCCGGTAATAGCTTCATTGGTGGCTTGTTCTGGTAATTGACAAGCTCTGGTAACTATAATATCATAATAGTACTGTTAAGCATTAAGAATAAGCATAGGGCTATTAATATTTGCTCCCTACGGCGAAACCACAACAAAGTTACCGGCAGCAAGCTGCCGACAGCTGTGGACACAACGCCCGCTCCGCAAATATTGATGCCGGATACACAGCTAAATGCTACTATACACCCGAATAGCCAATAAAGGGGGAGTATGATCATGATTATGCGTGCCATTCGCAGTAAGAGACGAGCCATGAAAATCCCCATGATTATTTTCACAGTGGCCATAGCGATTAGTTTGGTGGGGGTATTTGCTTATACACCTTTGGATGTGCCTGCCAATCAGCAGGCAGGTCAAGCCAGCCAGGTACAGACTATGTTGGATTATAGTCGCCAACTGGAACAGGCCTTGAAATTGGATCCCGAGAACAAGGATTTACATGTTAGCCTCGGTAACATTCTTTATGATATAGGTGCTTACTATGCCGGTGCCGGAGACGAGGCCAAGGCAGTTCGATATTTCAAAGAGGCTACAGTTCCTTATCTGGATGCTTTAGCCATCGATCCTCAACTGTTGGGTGTCAGAGTAGATATGGCCACAGCAGCGTACTATTCCGGTTTATACGATTTGGCAGAAGAGCATTTCCTGGAAGCTATTGAGCAGGATCCCGGATTTGTTAATGCCAGAATTAACTACGGTCATTTTTTGTATTATGCTAAGGGAGAACCTGAAAAGGCCTTGGAGCAGTGGGAGGCGGCAGCAGCTTTAGAGCTTGAACCGGCTGTTCGTGCAAATGTGGAAGCCCTAATTAATATGGCTAAATGATTAAGGAGATAATATAAGTCTAATTAATTCTCAAGGAGGATGATCAGGATGGCAGTATTCAAGTGCAGCAACTGTGGTTTTGAGAAGGAAGGACGTTGTAAACCCAGAAAGTGTCCTGAGTGTGAAGGCAAAGACACTTTTACGAAAAAGGAAGACAAGTAACCAGGGAAGCTGTACTCGGTTAAAGGGTACAGCTTTTAGTTTTCCATAGGATTGAGAAGGAAAGGGAATTATACTAGCGAATATCTTTGTAAAACATTAGGAAAAGGAGAACTGTATGTTGATTAAACCGTGCTACAAAGCAACCGGTATTGGCAGCACGCCCTTTACCGATGCAGATGAAGCCTTGGCAATGGTTATTAAATACCTGCCGGATCTTCCCCATTGGCCTCAAATGCCACGAACCAGGCGGGAGCACTTCTTCTACCAAAGCATGACCCCTTTTCTGGACTTAGGCTTGTTAATCATTCCGGAAACCGGTCATCCCTTTGTCCAAAGTGAAGGAGTGGAAGATCGCTTTGCTGCTTTTTATGAGCGCTACCTGACTGTTAAAGAAACAGGAGAGGGCTTGGATTACTTTGGAATTCCCCAAGAAGCAGGGGAAGGCCTTTACCGTTTTTGTGACAAAATGATGGAAAGGGATAACCGGGAATTGATTGGAGCCAAGGGACAGATTGCCGGTCCTTTGTACATTGGCCTTAACTTGTCGGACCAAGACCGGCGTCCCATTTTTTATCATCCGGAACTGAAAGATATACTGGTCAAGACCTTGGCCTTAAATGCAGTGTGGCAGGCGAAGAAACTGGGACAAATCGCTTCTCCTGTGATTTTTGTCGATGACCCCGCCATTGCCGGTTGGGGAACGGCCACTCATGTGGCTTTGAGTCGCAGCGACATGGTATCGGCCCTGAAAGAAATAGCCAATGAAGTCCATGATGCCGGGGGATTGGTGGGGGCTCACTCTTGCGCCGGTATTGATTGGACCGTATTGATCGAAGCAGGTATCGACATTATTAGTTTTGATGCCTACTATTATTTCGAATCTTTGTTAGGTTTTGCCCCTCAACTGCAGGAGTTTTTGGTCAAGGGAGGAATGCTGGCTTGGGGGATGGTACCTACCAGCCATGCCATCTGGGAAGAAGACTTGGACACATTGCTGCTGAAATTTGAAGAACAACAGCGGCGATTAGTGGCGGCAGGAGTGACACAAGAATTATTAGACACTAATACTTTGATTACCCCCAGTTGCGGGACCGGGCTGTTGGAAATAGAGGAAGCGGAGAGAGTGTATACATTGACGGCAGCCATGTCTGCCAAGTTGCGCTCTTGTTAGAAATATAGATCATAAGGAGATATCGTGTAGGTGGATAGTTTAGTTGATTGGCTGGTCAGCTTAGTGGCTGTATTGCCCAAATGGTGGGCGGTTTTCATATTGTCCATGGTGCCCATTATTGAATTAAGGGGGGCCATACCCTTAGCCATCGCTTGGCAGATGGAGCCTGTTTCCGGCTTCCTGGCGGCGTTTATAGGAAATATCATACCTGTTCTTCCCTTGCTGCTGTTTTTGGGACCTGTTTCCCGGTGGCTGGAGGCTCATTTTCGACCTTTTAAAGTTTTTTTTCGTTGGGTATTTACCAGGGCCGCTCGCTATGAAGAGCAGATTCAAAAATATGGCTACTGGGGTCTAATTATATATGTAGGTATCCCACTTCCGGGCACCGGTGCCTGGACGGGCTGTGCACTGGCATTCTTGCTGGGGTTGAAAATAGTGCCGGCGTTCCTGGCGATTGTCGCAGGAGTATTCATGGCCGGGATCATCATGCTGGTCCTCAGCCTTGGGGTGGCTGGATTGGCCGCTCAAGGTATCGGTTGGGTAGTCTTGGCACCGGCGTTGATTATACTCATCGTTTATGTCAATAAACGGAGACAAGGTAAATAATGCGTATTTTTTTGGCCTCCTGGAGAAACTATTTAAGGAATAGTGACATCAAGAGGAGGTTTAATATGCTACGAGGAACCAGAACCCAAATTACCAGAAGGCCGTCTATGATGCAGTCTTCAATAGTAGGTCATCGAAACTATGGTGAATGGAGTTACCGGCGGGAAACAAAGCTGGTCAACTTCAATCGCCAAGACTATACTCTAAATACTGACGGAGAAGAATTGGAAGGTTTTCCACTTTCGTGAGACAAAATGATGCTATTTGACTATAATCGTATGCACCGTGGACAGAAGGCTGATCGGTGTTAATCGAAGGGCTGAATTGGAGCCAAAATCAAAAGAGCGAAGGAGCCTGAGGGACAATGCCGACGGCATGAGCACCCACAGGGTGCGATTTCGGAGGCATCCTCAGGCGATTGAGCTCATCCCCAAACCGGGCTCCTCTGAAGCCCGCGATTAACACCGATCAGAAATATGTAGTCATGATGCTAGAGTATTAGCATCATTTTTTTGTGTTCTTTAGAAAAATTGCCAATTATGGGCAGGAGTTTTTCAGAGGACAGCGAATAGACTAAATTAGTGGGGTAAAGTGGGTAGAAGTGGTAGAAAGAGTCCTCTGGTGGTGACAATAGATGTTTATGGGGGAATATCAACATAGCATCGACAGCAAAGGTCGGGTTAGTATTCCGGCTAAATTCAGAGAGGAATTGGGAGAACGTTTTGTAACCACCAAGGGATTGGATAAATCTCTCTTTGTATACCCCATGGAGGAATGGCAACGATTATCGCAAAAACTGCGTAGTTTACCTTTTACCCGGGCCGATGCCCGGGCTTTTGCCCGGTTTTTCTTTTCCGGAGCCATCGAATGCGAGTTGGACAAGCAGGGTAGGGTTTTGTTACCACAGTTACTGAGAGAACATGCCAAAATTAATAAAGATGTAATTATCATCGGGGTTTCCACCCGGGTTGAGATTTGGGCTAAAGAGGTTTGGGAAGAATACAGTTTACAAGCAGCTTCAGACTATGAAGATATTGCGGAAAAAATGGTGGATTTGGATTTGTAGCCCGGGAGGGATTCTATGGATTTCCAGCACCGGCCGGTAATGCTCCGGGAAGTATTGTCCTATTTGGAACCCGATGAGGGAAAGGTGATTGTAGACGGTACCTTAGGCGGTGCCGGCCATAGCAGTGAAATTTTAAAGAAGCTGGGCACGGAAGGCTTGCTAATTGGTATTGATCAGGATCAAGATGCCTTAAACTTTGCCCGCGGCCGTTTGGAGAAGATTGGTCCCAATCATCGCCTTTTTCAGGCTAATTACAAGGATTTTGATCGTTGTTTAGCCCAGTTGGGTATTAAAGAAATAGACGGGATGTTGCTGGACCTGGGGGTATCCTCATTTCAACTGGACCGGGAGGAAAGAGGTTTCAGTTATCAAAACGATGCTCCCTTAGATATGCGAATGAACCAGTCTAGCGGTATTACCGCTGAGGAACTGGTCAATACTTGGTCAGAACAGGAACTGGCGGAGATCATCTGGTCCTATGGGGAGGAAAGATGGGCTAAACGGATTGCGCAATTCATTTGTGAGGCCCGTCAGCATACGCCCCTTCGGACCACGGGGCAGTTGGTAGATGTGATTAAGGCCGCTATCCCCAAAGGGGCTCGTCAAGGGGGGCCTCATCCGGCCAAGCGGACTTTCCAGGCGATCAGAATTGCTGTTAATGACGAGTTAGGTGTTTTACAGGAAGTGTTGGATAAGGTAGTTGATTATTTAAAACCACGGGGAAGATTGGTAATTATTTCATTTCATTCATTGGAAGATAGGATTGTCAAGAAAAGCTTGCAACAACAGACTAAAGCTTGTATTTGTCCACCCGGTTTACCGGTGTGCCAATGCGGGCATGTACCTCGATTAAAGGTCTTAACTAAAAAACCTGTTCTTCCTACCCGGGAAGAAGTCGAAGGTAATCCTAGAGCCAGGAGTGCTAAACTCAGGGCAGCAGAAAAGATCTAACATCATTGGGGCTTATGGGAGGGCTTCCGGCTGCAAAGGCCGGGTTCTAATTCCTAAGGAGTGTGAATAAGTTGTTAGCAGCAAAAAAATTGGATGACCCTATTTATGAACCAATCCCAGAGCAACCTCAAGAAGAGGTGCTGCACCATCGGCCCAAATCCAGAGTAACGCCTAGGTTTTATAAGTTTTTGTATGTAAGCGCAGTAATCTGCTTATTTTGTAGTGGCCTGTATTTTTGCTCTTTGGCTTTAGGAATTGCCACCAAAGGTTATGAGATCAATCAGCTAAAAAAAGAAATCAGTGACTTGGAGACTGCCAATGAGCGGCTTCGATTGGAAATTGTCCGGTTAGATTCCCTGGAAAGAGTAGAAATGCTGGCTTGCAATGAGTTGGGCATGAAGAAGCCTGAGGCGGAAGACTATTTGTTGCTGCCGGGGGTGGAAAGTTCTACTTGGTCTATGATACAAGGGAATAACATGGAAGTAGCAAGTGCAAAGGAAGCCGAACCTACACCGGAGACCCCCGACAACGATAAAATGCCCTTATTCCGGCAAAAAGCCGCCGGCTTCTTAGCTATGGCCTTAGACAGGGAATAGTTTTAGGGAGGCTGTTATGAAGCTTAATTTAATCGTACGAAAAAGAATTGCCGTGCTGTTCTTGATTATGGCAGGCTTTCTTTTTTTACTGGGTGCCCGGTTAGTATGGATACAAGTAGTTCAGGGTGATTTGCTCCAACAGAAAGCCATGCATAACCGTCTCCGGGAAGTCAGGGTTGAAGCCAAAAGAGGAGTTATCTATGATCGGAATGGAAAAGAACTGGCCATCAGTGTCAGCACGGATTCGGTAGGAGCTTTTCCCAGTCAAGTTAAGCGGTCAGGTAGAGCTGAAGAAATTGCCCGGGAGTTGGCTGCCATTTTAGAAATGTCAGAAAAAGATGTTTATGAGCGAATTACCAAAAACGCTTCCTTCGTTTGGATTAAACGGAAAATCGGTTTCGAACTGGGGCCCAAGATTAAAGCGCTGAATCTGCCGGGCATTGAAGTATATGAAGAGAGCCAGCGGTATTATCCCAATGACAGTTTGGCGGCCCATGTCCTGGGTTTTGCAGGAATTGACAATCAAGGGCTGGAAGGGCTGGAAAAAAAGTATGATGAGGAACTGCGGGGCGATGCAGGACGAATTATCATCGAATTTGATGCGGTAGGACGGGAGATCCCTCAGGCTACTCACCAGTATATACCTCCTACCGACGGAAACAGTATAGTGCTCACTATCGATGAAACCATCCAGTATATTGTGGAACGGGAACTTGATCTATTGATGGAAGGGCCACACCAGCCCAAGAGTGCAGCCGTGATCGTTATGGATCCCAGAAACGGCGATATATTAGCCTTATCTTCCAGGCCCACTTTTAATCCCAACCTGTACAATCAATTTCCCCAAAGTCACTGGCGTAATGTCAATGTGTCCAATGCCTACGAGCCGGGATCTACTTTCAAGATTCTGATTGCCGCAGCTGCATTGGAAGAAAAAGTAGTGAGTTTGGAAGATCGTTTCTACGATCCCGGTTATATTAAAGTAGGCAAAGAAAGAATTAAATGCTGGCGAAGCGGGAACCCCCACGGCAGCCAGTCTTTTCTGGAGGGAATTGAGAACTCCTGCAACCCGGTGTTCGTGGAAGCAGGACTTCGCCTGGAGGAAAAACAGAAGAATTTAATGTATCGCTATTTAAGGGCTTTCGGTTTAGGTGAGCCCACGGGTGTCGATTTGTTTGGGGAAGCCAAAGGAATCATGATTCCGGAAAACGAGTTGCGGACGATTAACTTAGCGACCATTTCCATCGGCCAAGGTATTGCCGTAACCCCTCTCCAGTTGGTCTCCGCCGTATCCGCTTCCGTCAACGGCGGCTATTTGATCAAACCACGGCTGGTAAAAGAGATTCGCAATAATGACGGGGAAGCAGTACAAACTTTTGAGCCGGAAGTAGTTCGGCAAGTGATTTCTCAGGAGACTTCCCGGCAAGTGGTGTTGGCCCTGGAGCGGGTAGTCAGCAACGGCACAGGAAGAAACGCTTATATTCCCGGTTACCGGGTAGGGGGTAAAACCGGTACGGCTCAAATCGCCGGTCCGGGAGGTTATCAGCAAGGGAAATATGTGGCTTCTTTCATGGGAGTGGCTCCCGTGAATGATCCCCGTCTGGTGGCTTTAGTAGTAGTAGAAGAGCCCCAGGGGATTTATTATGGAGGCACAGTGGCAGCACCGATCTTTAAAAAAGTGGTTGAGGACAGTCTACATTATTTGGGGGTACCTCCCCAGTACAACAAGGAAGAACTGGAGAAAGAGGAACAAGCGGAAAAGGAAGAAGTGGTGGTTCCCGACGTAACCAATATTGATCCCGAACAAGCCAAAAATGCCTTGGGAGCAGTGGGGCTGGTTGCAGCCTTTCAAGGCCAGGGTCAGGTGGTAGTAGATCAGACACCGAAAGGATTGGCCAAAGCTAAAAAAGGCTCAAGAGTGTTGCTGCATTTAGGGACGTCGGATGCCGGGGCACCGGAGGTCATGGTACCTGATTTGACCGGCAATCGTATTCGGGAAGCTGCCGACTTGGTGGAAGCTTTGGGCTTGAAGCTAAAACCAAATGGCACCGCAGGCAAGGCAGTGGAACAAGATCCCATTCCGGGAACCTTAGTCCTACCCGGAACGTCTATTATAGTTACGTTCCAAGAGGAGGAACCCGCTTCACCGGTACTTGGGCCATAAAAGAGGACCCAGAGGGCTGAAAAATCAGGCTTTCTGGGTTTTTCCCATAGAATAATGATAAGTTCTGGTATAAACAGGCAAGAATATTAACCAGAGAACATCAATGGGAGGGAAGGGGTATGCTGTCCTTAAAAGTGCTGCTGAAAATGTTGCCGGAGGCTCAGCTGTTATCCGGCAACCCGGACCAGGCGATTACCGGCTTGCACTATGATTCCCGCTTTATTTCTCCTGGGAGTCTTTTTGTGTGTATTGCCGGGTTGATGACTGACGGGCACCTGTTTGCCTCTGAGGCCATCAACAAAGGTGCAGTTGCTTTGGTGGTTCAACGCTCCATAGAGGTGCCTGCCCATATCTCTCTAATTAAAGTGCCTGATACCAGAAAAGCCCTGGCCCAATTGGCAGCGGTGTTTTTTGGCCACCCTTCTGAAAAGTTTAACTTATTTGGTATCACCGGTACCAATGGCAAGACTTCCACTACTATTTTGTTGGAAGCAATTTTTAAGCATTGGGGCAAAAAAACGGGTTTGTTAGGTACTATCGTTAACCGGATTGGTGAGGAAGTATTGCCGGCCACTCATACTACACCGGAATCTTTAGAGCTGCAAAAATTATTTTCAGCCATGGCAAAAGCCAACACTGAGTATGTTATGATGGAGGTATCGTCCCATGCCCTCAGTTTAAACAGGGTGGAGGAGACGGAATTTGATGTCGCCTTATTCACTAATTTGACCAGGGATCATTTGGATTTTCACCGGGACCTGGAGGATTACCGGGATGCTAAAGTGAAGTTATTCCGTCAATTAGGCCCGGGAAGGAAAAACAGGCCTAAATACGGATTAGTTAACGGAGATGATCCTTACAGCGGGTATTTTCAACAGGCAGCCAAAGTCCCTGTTTTTACATACAGTATTCAAAACCCAGGTGATTACCAGGCAGTTGATCTTGAAATATCACCGAAAGGCGCCGCTTTTCGGTTAAAGGGTAGATCCCCTTTACGACTGCAGCTGAACCTGACCGGCCGGTTTAGCATTTACAATGCCTTGGCGGCGGTGGCAACTGCTTTGGAAGAAGGAGTGCCTTTGGAGTTAATTCAAGAGGCATTGGCAAAATTCCACGGGGTCCCGGGACGGTTTGAACTGGTAGATGCAGGTCAGGAGTTTACCGTTGTAGTAGATTACGCTCACACTCCGGACGGGTTGGAAAATGTATTGCAAACAGCAAGGGAAATTAGTAACGGCCGGGTGATTACTGTTTTCGGTTGCGGCGGTGACAGGGACCGGACGAAGCGCCCCCTCATGGGTGAAGCAGTTGCCCGGTACAGTGATTTTGCCATAGTCACTTCTGATAATCCCCGTACGGAAGACCCGGAAGCCATTATTAATGATATTCTTCCCGGTTTAGCCGGCGCTGAAGGACGTTATCAGGTGGTAGTTGATCGAAAAGCAGGGATCCATCGAGCATTGGAAGTAGCAAAAGCAGGAGATTTAGTGGTTATCGCGGGCAAGGGACACGAAGATTATCAAATAATCGGCAAGAAAAAATATCCCTTTGACGATCGGAAAGTTGTTAAGGAGTTTTTTGGGAGAGAGTAAACCATGAACTTAAATACGCTCAGTGAGGCCCTGGCTGAAAAACAATTATTCGGTAACGGGCAAAGGGAGATTACCGGCTATTCCATTGACAGCCGGACAATAGAGGCCGGGCACTTGTTTTTCGCTTTGCCCGGAGAGCAGGTGGATGGCCACCGGTTTGTGGGAGAGGCATTAGCCAAAGGCGCTTCCGGTGCGGTAGTAAGCCGGTTACCCCAGGGGCTGGATCCTTATTTGGCAAGAGCAGGGCTGATTGTAGTGCCCGGTGTATTGCAAGCCTTGCAGCAATTAGCGACGGCAATGCGACTGAAAGCAGGTATTCCTGTCGTGGCTGTTACCGGCAGCAACGGAAAAACCACTACCAAAGACTTAATTGCAGCGGTGCTGGGCAGTCAATACAGCACTTTAAAAACGGAAGGGAATTTTAATAATGAATTAGGCTTGCCCCTAACTTTGCTGTCCTTAAAGGAATCCCACCGGATCGCAGTGCTGGAAATGGGAATGCGAGGCCTGGGGCAAATCAGGGAACTTTGCCGGATTGCCCGGCCCGATTATGGTGTAATCACCAATATTGGTACAGCCCACTATGAACTATTAGGCTCTCAGGAAAATATTGCTAAAGCAAAAGGAGAATTACCACACAGTCTCCCTGATAAAGGAACCGCGATTCTAAACCGGGATGATCCCTGGTGTTTTCGCTTAGGGGTAGAACTAAAGCAAAAGCGACCGGATTTATCGATTATTTATTATGGTTTCCATCAATCTGCCTGGGTACGGGCTACGGGGCTGGAACATCTAAATACCGGTGTAGGCTTCCAAGTGGTTTGGGAGGGAAAGTCTTATCAAGCATACCTTCCTTTGCCCGGTGCTCATAATGTGCAAAATGCTTTAGCCGCCATTGCCGTTGGTTTAATTAACGACATTTCTTTAAAGACCTGTATTGACGGTCTGGCCCGGGTGGTCGTCAGTGAGAAGCGCTTGGCTCAGGTTGCCGGGATGAATGGTTCAACAATTATTGATGACACTTATAACGCTAATCCCGGTTCTGTGGTGGCCTCCCTGGAAGTGCTGGCTTCAGCCGCCGGAAAACGCAAAATTGCCGTCTTGGGAACTCAACGGGAGTTAGGGGCGTTGGCTGAAAAAGGCCACCGGAATGTGGGAGCCAAAGTGGCGGACCTGGAGATAGATTTATTGCTGACCGTAGGAGTGGAGGCTCAATGGATGGCCGATGAGGCTCTTAGGCAAGGCATGGAGGCAAAACAAGTTTATTCGCTGAATAATAATCAAGAAGCAATTCAAATGCTGCAGCAGTTGCTGAGGCCCGGAGATGTGGTTTTAGTCAAAGGATCCAGGGCGTTGGCTATGGAGGAAATCGTCAGGGGTGTAACTGGTTAAGAGGGAGGAGCCGAAGTGAAAACAGCTTTATTGGCTTTAGTGGGGGCAGCAGGCATCTCGGTGCTTTTAGGACCCTTGTTCATACCGTTATTACGCAGGTTAAAATTTGGACAAATGGTCCGGGATGACGGGCCTCGCAGTCATTTGCAAAAAGCCGGGACACCCACCATGGGCGGGGTTATTTTCCTGACCTCTATTACCATCATGACTTATTATTATGGCAGGGGCAGTACCGAGGCCATTTTAGCTTTGGTGGCTCTGGTGGGATACGGCCTCATCGGCTTTGCTGATGATTTTATCAAGGTGGCTCTTCATCGATCCTTAGGGCTTAAGGCTAGGCATAAACTGTCGGGAGAAATTGCCCTGGGTCTAACCCTGAGCATTTTGGTGATCAGTTTAACCGGTAGGGGTACGGAAGTTTCCTTTTTCGGCTATAGCCTGGATTTAGGCTGGTTTTATCCTTTCTTTGGTTTGATCGTATTAGTGGCAACTACCAATACGGTCAATTTAACCGACGGGCTGGACGGTTTGGCGGCAGGTACCATGTTTTTTGCATCCTTGGCTTACTTGTTTATTGCTTGGTTGTTATCTGCCGGTGGCTTAATGGTTTATGCCGCTGCCGTGGCCGGCGGCTGTCTTGGCTTTTTAGCTTACAATCGCTACCCGGCCGGCGTTTTTATGGGTGATACCGGTTCCCTGGCCTTGGGCGGTGCATTGGGCATCATGGCCATTCTCACCAAAACGGAGTTTTTGTTGTTTATCATCGGAGGTATTTTTGTTGTAGAGGCATTATCGGTTATTTTGCAGGTGATCTTTTTCCGCACCACGGGGAAGCGGATTTTGCGCATGAGTCCTTTACACCATCATTTTGAATTGTCAGGTTGGCACGAAACAAAAGTAGTAAAAGTCTTTTGGTTTACGGCTCTTTGCTTGGCGGTTCTGGGCTTGGCGATTTTTCTGACGGTGTGGTAGGGGGTGCCGGTATTGAATGTTAGGGATCGAAAGATATTAGTTATAGGTATGGGCAAAAGCGGAATTGCCGCGGCCAAAGTCCTTGCCGCTGCCGGGGCAATTGTTACCGTTTCTGATACCAAGGAACGAGAAGCTTTGGCAACGGCCCTTAAAGAGTTGGAGGGTTGGCCCGTTGAAATTGTTACCGGCGGTTGTCCGGAGGTAGTTGCCCCGCGGTTTGACATGGTAGTCACCAGTCCCGGAGTTCCTGTTTGGGCACCTCCTTTACAGCAGTCTTTAGAGCAAGGCGTACCCGTATTAAGTGAAATAGAGTTAGCATTCCGTTTTGCCAAAGGACCCATGGTGGCCATCACCGGCACCAACGGGAAAACTACCACTACGGCTCTGTTGGGACAAATGTTTAAAGATGCAGGGTATCCGGCTTCGGTGGCCGGTAATATTGGGATTCCTCTCATTCAGGAGGTGACCCAAAAGGTCCTGGAACATCTTTTTGTCGTCGAAGTGAGCAGTTTCCAGTTGGAATGGGTGGATGAATTCCATCCCCGGGTGGCAGTGCTGACCAATTTGACTCCGGACCACCTGGAGCGGCATGGTTCCATGGAAAATTACCTGGCCACCAAAGCCCGGATTTTTCGCAGGCAAACCAGAGAAGATTTTACGGTACTCAATTATGATGACCATCAAATTCGAGAACTGTCCAAACATACTCCCGGACAAGTTATATTCTTTAGCAGCATGCATACATTAGAAAAGGGAATTTTTGTAAAAGACGAGAATATATACATCAAGGTCAACGGTAAGGAGAACATAGTGTGTTCCACCGATGAATTGACGATGCCCGGGCAGCACAACCTGGAAAATGCCATGGCAGCAGTGGCAGCCGGCTGGGCCATGGGTCTGACTCCGTTTCAAATGGCACAGACTCTCAAATCCTTTCCGGGAGTGCCTCACCGGTTGGAGAAAGTGGCTGTGATCAAAGGGGTGGAGTATATCAATGATTCCAAGGGAACTAATCCTGAAGCGGCAATAAAAGCATTGGAAGCATTTCAAAAACCTCTTATTCTCATCGCCGGGGGGAGCAGGAAAGGCGATGTGGATTTCACTGCCTTTGCCCAAAAGATTAAGGAGAAAGTGCAACACCTGATTTTGGTGGGACACACTGCGCCGGAGATTAAAGAGGCGGTGTTGCAGACCGGTTTTAGCGGGATCAGGTTAGCAGAGAACCTGGAGGAGGCTGTGAAGGCAGCTGCCCAGTTAGCCAAGCCGGGGGATGTAGTACTCTTATCTCCCGCCTGCGCCAGTTTTGATTTTTTTAGCAATTTTGAACACCGGGGAGAGGTTTTTAAAGCTTTGGTTCATGGTTTAACGTAGCCCTGTAAGTGGTAGAGGAGAGGGTTGGAGATGCATATCAGAAGGGGATCTCCCGATTTTGTTTTGTTTGCTCTTGTACTGGCTTTATTGTCCGTGGGCATTATCATGGTTTTCAGTTCCAGTGCGGTGGCAGCGGCTCAGGATATAGGTGACCCTTATTATTATCTCAAGCGGCAGTTGCTGTGGGCTTTTTTAGGCTTATCCGGCATGGTTGTAGTCATGAACATTGACTACTCCAGGTATAGAGGTTATGTGGACTGGTTTTTGCTGGGCAGTATTGTTTTGCTGGCTGTAGTACCTTTAGTCGGTTTAGAAAGCAAAGGGGCGGTTCGTTCGCTGGGGGTAGGCTTTTTGAGTTTTCAACCTTCCGAAATAGCCAAGCTGGCGGTAATCATGTACCTGGCCCGGAATTTCAGCCGTTATCTCCAGCGAAACCAATCCCCTGACAAAGGATTTTGGACTGCACTGCTGGTACTGGGGATTGTCGGGGGTCTGATAATGCTCCAGCCGGACCTGGGTACTACGGTGGGGTTAGCGGGTACTACTTTTATTTTACTGGTTGCTGCCGGGGTTAGACTGTTGTACTTGGGTTTGATGGCTTTGGGAGGTTTGGCAGGAGTAGCCGCTCTCATTATTCTGGCTCCATACCGGATGAAACGGTT
>JAAYOX010000252.1 GCA_012520135.1 Clostridia bacterium | reverse complement strand
TGTCACCGGGAGAAGCCATAGGACCGGTAACAATTTGGTCTTCGAACATGACGGACTCTTGGGAGCTTAAGGCTACACGCATTACAGTGGATACTACTTTTACTTGAGCGGAATTAAAACCGCTGGAACGCCCGCTTTTAACCAGCTTCATCCCTACCCGGGCTTCTCGGATTCCTTTAACGGGCCCTATGTCCATGATTTCGGGAGTTATCGCCTCAGGATTAATGGGTCGGGCTAAGGCAGCGTCTACCAGATTGCCTTGAGACGATTGGCGTTGTAATACCATCCGGTAATGAGGTCTAACTGTTTTTATGCATTTGTTAGCCAGTTTTTCCACGGAGGCTGCTTGGGGACAGCCGGAAGTACCGTATTCCCTGGAAAGAGGGATGAAACGATGAAGGTGACCGATTAAATGCTCCTTTTTTCCACCGTCATGGGGACCGGGTTGGTAAATAGGATCCCCTATTTTGGCCCTGCCGTCACGACCGTCAGTACTATTGGCCAGGACGTGATTATTGGACAGGATTAGGAGTTCCTTGGTACGACGGTCCCGGACGACCGCCCCAAAAGTACCGGCTGATATCTGGTAATGGCCGATACTGACTCCGGGAGGGGCAGGGCGGATAAAGTCGGTTCTACTCAAAAACCGAATATCTCCTACCTCAACAACATCAGTGGAGATAGTACCAATTTTTTTAGGTACCATTTCGGACCGGGTAAGATCTTGACTGGGTACTTTTTTGGATACCAGCACCACTACGGAGAGATCCTGGGTTGCCTCTCCCCTGGTCATTTTCCACCCTTTACCAACCCCCACGACGTTGGGTAAATCCAACAACTGGACAGAATTGCGTTTTAATACTTTATTCAAAACATCCATCCGGGTTGGTCTCCTTTCATTGCAATTAGCAGAAACTTGGTATATATTTATTCAATGAAAGGAGAAAAGGTGAGAATCTAAAACAGTCCGTTGAGAAATGAAAGATTGAAGCCGGTATAATTGGACAATTCCTGGCTTGCTACGTCTCTGGTCTTGGCAATTCCCTGGTTAATGGCACGTTTCAACAGCATTTCCAGACGTTGTCTTTGCCTTTCAGATATTCCCTCAATATTGATTGTAATGTCCACCACTTCTTGTAATCCGTTCAGAACAAGGATTACTTCTCCGTCACCGGCGGTTACTTGCAATTTTTTGGATGCCAACTCTACTTTTAGTTCATCAAGGTTTTCTCTTAACTTCAGAGCTTGTTCTAACAGTTGGGCAAACCCTTGATCCATTAGCATACCTCCTTGTTTAGCAGGGATTTAAATTCAAGTCCTGCTGTTGCAATTGGAATCTCTTCATTATATGCAAGTTAGTTTAAAATGGTACCGGAATTAACTTCCATAATTAACCTCAAATTACGGAAAAATGCAACTAATGCAAACATTTTCAGATATTTTCTGTTTGTTAGAAAATTTTAGTAAAAAATACAAGGAATTTTCCAAATCGTGTCGAAACTACTATATATAGGATGGACAAGCTTTAGGCATATACAAAATATAGTAGTTAGGGGTGAAACCGCATGAATTCCAAAAGCTTGCATTCCGTTATTAATAAAAAGAAAGCGGAATTAGCCAAGCTGGTGGCTCAAAAGAAGTCATTACAGGATCAGGAGGTTTACCTGAAGAGCTGCGAACTGGACCTTCTTGTCGTTGACTACATGAGACTGCAGGGTAAAAAAAACCCTATAACCAAGATGTCTGTTCCGGTTATTAACTAGCGATACTGATAATCAGATAAGAATACCTATAGGGTTTGTTGATTTTACCCAATCTTTAGCACATAATATAGTCTATAGGATTGGAAAAAGGATGGTAAAATCATGAACCCTATCGCTTTACAAATAGGCTCACTAAAGATTTACTGGTATGGGATCATTATTTCTTCGGCTATCATCATCGCTACTCTTCTGGCCATGGGAGAAGCCAAAAGACAGAAACTGGATCCCGATCACATTCTTAACCTGGTACTTGTGGCGGTGCCGGCAGCTTTTGTCGGGGCACGCCTTTACTATGTAGTTTTTGAATGGGAGCGGTATGCCGGTAATTGGCTGGAGATTGTCGCCGTTTGGCATGGAGGATTGGCTATCCATGGTGGACTCTTAGGAGGCTTGTTAGCCGGTATTTTCTACATCAGGAAGCGGAAATTGTCTTTTTGGCAATTAGCTGACATAGCGGCACCCAGCATTATCCTGGGACAGGCTATCGGTCGTTGGGGAAATTTCTTCAACCAAGAGGCCCATGGTGGCGTGGTCAGCCAGGAGTTCATCGGTCGTTTTCCCCAATTTATTCAAGATGGGATGTTCATCCAAGGTCAGTATTATCACCCCACCTTTTTGTATGAGTCGTTATGGAACTTATCCGTTTTTCTGTTTCTCCTCTGGTACCGGCAAAAGCCGGTGAAACATCGAGGAAGGGTATTCTTCGCTTATTTGGCTCTGTATTCTTTGGGCAGGTTTTTCATAGAAGGTCTTCGGACCGACAGTCTGATGCTGGGTCCCTTCAGAATTGCTCAATTGGTAAGCCTTAGCTTGATTCTGGTAGCAGTAATCGGTTTCCAATATATTAGAAGACAAGAAGCAAAGGTCTGAAACCAAAAATAAGAGCCAAGAGAAACGTGGCTTCTCTTGGCTCTTTTTCGCTTACTAGGAAGACAGGTGAACCTGATGCAGCAAGTCCTGCACCTCTTGCGGAGGCGGTGGTGTCATCAGTGATACTACGACATTCACCAGGAGGTTCAAAGGTGCTGCGATGAAAGCGGAGCCCACATAAGGTACCCATTGGGCAATAAAAGGAACATGATCAAAGAACAAAGCGGACAAGGATATTACCAGTCCTACCAACATGCCTGCAATAGCCCCTTGTTTAGTCGCCCGTCCCCACCAGATACCTAAAAGCAGGGTGGGGAAGAAAGTGCTACCGGCAATGGCAAAGGCCATAGCTACCAGTTGGGCGATTAGAGCCGGGGGCTTTAAAGCAATCAGAATAACAACAAGTGCCAGTACCACTGTCGTCGCCCGGGCTACGATCATTTGCTGCTTAGGAGTGGCGTCAGGTTTAAGGATCCGGTGGTAAATATCATGGGAGACGGCGGCAGCAGCAGCCATTAAAAGGCCGGAGACGGTGCTGAAACCGGCGGAAACGGCACCGGCAGCCAAAAAGCCGATAAACCATTGAGGCAGTCGAGCCAATTCAGCGGCGCTGATAATGATCACGTCGGCGATGGCCTGGCCTCCGTCCGGATTAAGCAACTTGGCGAAAGCTGTATAAGCAGGGGCACTCCAATATAGCAGCAGGATGAAGAAAAGGCCCCAGGGTACTGACCAGCGAGCGGTTTTTGCATCGGGAGTAGTATAAAAACGGGTCAAAACGTGAGGCAAACCGCAAGTACCCACCATCAGGGTAAATGTCAACGCGATCCACTGGTAAGGGCCTTTCACCGCCCACGGTAAAGCAAAGTTGGGGTCTAATTCCATGGCTTTGTAAGCAGCGGCCCCATAACTGATTTGGGGTACCAGCGGGAAATATCCCATCTGACCGGCAATGAAGAACAAAGGAAACAAGAAAGCAAGAATCAGAATGATATACTGCACCACCTGGTTCTTGGTAACGCCCAGCATTCCGGAGATCAGTACATAAAACAGCACTAGAACAGTACCGATAATAACGGAGGTTTCATAGGTCCAGCCGAAAATCCATTCAAACATCATGCCGATACCTTTGTACTGACCGGTAATATAAAAAGTGCTGAGAATCAAAGTGATTGTCGCCGCCAGTCCCCTGGCCCAGTTGGAGTAATACCGGTCCCCTACAAAGTCAGGGGCCGTGTATTTACCGAAGCGACGAATTTGCCCGGCAAAAAGCATCAGCAAAAGCACGTAGCCTCCGGTCCATCCTACTACATAACCTACGCCGAAGTAACCCTGCATGTATAGAATGCCGGGAACGCCCATGAAGCTGGCAGCACTCATCCAGTTACTGGCGATAGCCATCCCGTTTTGGACGGGTCCGATGGAGCGTCCTGCTACCCAGTAGCCCTCCATTTCTTGCACTTTGGAGGTTAATCCGACTACGATAAAACTGGCTAGTACTGCAAAAAGGATAATGGCCGGTGCCAGTTTAAATCCAGGCGTAAGCCCTGTGAATTCCATAATATCCCCCCTATCTTTTATTGTGCTGTTTACCGGTATTTAGCGTAGACTTTGTCAATGAAGTAGCTGAAAATGGTGCATAACAAGACAAAGCCTATAGTGGTAAACTGGGTAGCATACCAATAATGGAAGGGAAAGCCCAAAAACTTGGCCCGAGTCAGGAAGCTGGCTCCCTCCGGGTTTTCCGCAAAGATAATTAACAGAACCGGCATAATGTAGACCATTACCGCCCAAACGATAACGATGATGCTTATGAGACGGGTTTCTGCCCGCATGCCTTCACTGGCAGGACTGAAAAAACTAATATAGCCGGTGGCTTTCGCGCTTTCTTGACCTTTTGGCAATGGGGTCTGAACGTCCATTCCTTAATCCCTCCTTTGAGGTTAGCTTAAAGGCGACTTATCCTTCGTCACCGTATTTTTCTTTCAAACTGGCAACCACACCGGGATCGGCCAAAGTAGTGGTATCGCCCAGGGCCTTGCCTTCGGCAATGTCTCTGAGTAACCGGCGCATAATCTTACCGCTTCTGGTTTTAGGTAATTCAGCTGTAAAGAGGATGTCTTCCGGTCTGGCTAAAGCACCGATTTTTTTGGCCACATGAGCCTTCAAGGTAGCCACCAAATCTTCAGTGCCTTCGAAGCCTTCTCTTAAAGTGACGAAGGCTACTACTGTTTGCCCCTTAACTTCATGGGGTTTGCCGATGACGGCAGCTTCCGCTACGGCAGGATGCTCTACCAAGCAGCTTTCGATTTCGGCGGTACCTATCCGGTGTCCGGAAACGTTAATTACATCATCTACCCGGCCGATGACCCAGAAATAGCCGTCCTCATCCTTAGTGGCGGCATCACCGGTGAAATAAATTCCTTCATAACGAGTCCAGTAAGTATCTACGTAGCGGGCATCATCATTGTAAAGAGTCCGCAGCATGGCCGGCCAAGGAGTCTTGATGACCAAATAGCCTTGAGTGTTGGGTGGTACCGGATTTCCTTCGTTATCTAACACGTCGGCAACAATACCGGGAAGGGGTCGGGTAGCGGAACCTGGCTTACAGGGAATAACCCCTGGGACGGGAGAAATTAAAATCATTCCGGTTTCAGTTTGCCACCAGGTGTCCACAATTGGACATTTTTCCTTGCCGATATTTTTGTGGTACCACATCCAAGCTTCCGGATTAATGGGTTCTCCGACGGTTCCCAACAGCCGTAGCGTAGAAAGGTCCCTTCTTTGCGGCCACTGATCGCCCCATTTCATAAAAGAACGGATGGCGGTGGGTGCCGTGTAAAAAATAGTCACGCCGAACTTTTCCACAATGGCCCAGAAACGGTCTCTGGCCGGATAATCAGGGCCTCCTTCGTACATGACCGAAGTAGCACCGTTTGCCAGGGGACCGTATACTTGATAACTGTGCCCGGTAATCCAGCCGATGTCTGCGGTGCAGAAATAGATGTCATCTTCTTTCAGGTCGAATACCAGCTCGTGGGTAGTGGATACTCCGGTTAAATAACCGCCGGTAGTATGTTGGACCCCTTTCGGTTTTCCGGTGGAACCGCTGGTGTAGAGAATAAATAGGATATCCTCGGCATCCATTTCTTCGGGAGGACAATGAATGGGCTGGTTTTCCACCAGATCATGCCACCAAAGGTCCCGCCCTTCCTGCATGGGGGAAAGGGAAGCATCGCCTACTCGTTGCACCACGATCACTTTTTCCACAGTGGGGGTGTCTTGTAAAGCAACGTCGGTATTTTGCTTCAAAGGCACCGGTTTGCCCCGGCGGTATCCCCCGTCAGCCGTAACAACAATTTTGGCTCCGCAGTCATTGATCCGTTCCCGTAATGCTTCTGCTGAAAAACCGCCGAATACCACGCTGTGTGGTGCACCAATCCTGGCGCAGGCCAACATGGCAATGGCCAACTCGGGAATCATAGGCATGTATAGGGTAACCCGGTCGCCCCTTTCGACTCCCAGTTCTTTAAGTCCGTTGGCAAAGCGGTTTACTTCATAATAGAGCTGCTGGTAAGTGATAATGCGGGAATCTCCAGGTTCTCCTTCCCAAATAAGGGCGGCTTTATTCTTCCGGGCGTTTTTAAGATGACGATCGATGCAATTGTATGCTACGTTTAATTTCCCGTTAATAAACCATTTAGCGTAGGGCGGCTGCCAATCCAATACTTTATCCCACTTTTGAAACCAATCCAGTCGCTCCGCCTGTTTTGCCCAAAATGCCTCCAAGTCTTGCTCAGCTTCCCGGTAAAAACTAAGATCTCTGATATTTGCTTTCTCCACAAACCCGGCAGAAGGGTGAAAAATCCGCTCATCTTTTGTTAAAGTTACTTCCGCAATACTCACCAAAAGAGCCTCCTTTCAAAATTTCAAGTGTTCAAGCGATTGATTGGGTTAATGGCCTTATAGGCACTCCCTCCTTTTTTTGGACCCCGGAAGCCCATTAGTATTTCTTGATGCCTAAACCGCTGGTACCTGTAGCATACCTAAAATTGGGAGCCATTTAAAGAATATTCTAGCAATTGGGAAAATTTATGCCCTGAGCAGTAGTTTAAAGGTAGTCAATGGTATAGTAACTAATGGTACAAAAGTTCAAACGTCCTTTATAAGCTCTTAACGGTGAAAGAAAGCTTCTTCCAGGCCCGGTTAACTACCTTCAGAACCACAGTAGCGGCTCCAGGCGGCTTTTCTCTAATTTGGTTCAAGGGATTACAATGAGGACAATTAAACGGAGAGGAGGTGAGGAAAGATGGCCGTAACCGTAGTTCCGACTGAATCGTCTTTAAGGTTGGTGGTAGTAGTAGGCACTTCCGAACAAGGCGATCCCATTATCAAAACCCGCACTTACAACAGGGTTAAACCTGAAGCAGATGCCCAATCGGTCTTTGCTGTCGCCCAAGCTATCAGTGGACTTCAAGAATATCCTTTGAATGATATTCAATTGGTTGTCAATAATTCCCTCAGTGAAGTTTAATTAGCATCTATTATTATTCGAAGGGAAAGGAGGTGGAATTGTGGCTAATGCCAGATTGGAAATGATTTTTCGTAATGAAGACGGTAACCGGGTTACTATTTCCGTACAGGAACCAAGGACGGATCTAACTCCTCAGGAAGTTCAGGAAGCGATGGAGTTAATTACCTCCAACAATGTGTTTACCAGTAACGGTGGTGACTTGGTAAGCATCGAAAGTGCCCGGTTGGTCACCAGGGATGTGGAAGAACTGTTCTAAACTATTATTAACGTTAGAATAAGGCTGATAATATTTGCGTATTAAGCAATTATTATCAGCCTATTTATTATAACCATAATCCATAAGGGCTGAGACTGAGCAGTTTCCCGGTTGTTAATAGGCCCGGCCGGCCGAGCTCGAGGCCGTAAAAGCCTTCCAAAGCTATGTAGTCAGTAATCTCCTTTTGAGGGTTAACGACCGGGACCAGTTCCAGGGGCCAAGGACAAGGCAGTTCGCCTTTAGTGGTCCAGTTTTGCCCCTGGTCACGGGAACGCCAGTAGATTAAGTTATTAGGTTCCAAAACCAGGATAATTATGTCGTCGTCTAGGGTGGACATAACCGGTGGCAGGACAGAAGATGATAATTTGCCGAGACAGTGTTCAACGATGTCTCCGGAACCGGCGTTTATGGACAGCAGGTTCAGGAGTTTTTTGTTGCGGTCAGGGGTGAAATATGTCATATGCACCATGCCCTGGGAGAAAAAGAATTGCAGATCTTGACAATCTAACGGCAGGTTGGCTACAGGGATTTTTTCCGACCAGGTGTGGGAAGGGCTGTTATAGTTGTAATAAGTGATGCAGCAGGCAGACTCTGTGATTTCTTTTCGCAATAGGAGTAGATTGTCTTGATCTACAGCATAGAGCTGCAATAATAAAGAGTCGGGTTCAAGAAAATGTAAATCAGCTTCCTGCTCTTCTTGTCCCGGAAAACTGAAAAGACGATTTCCTTCCGGTGACGGTATTATCAAATGAAATATTCCTGAAGGATCAAGAGCCGACTGAAAGGATGGTGCTACCTGCTGCCAAGTGCAAATCCGCTGCCACTTTACTCCTTTCCAATGATAATAACTTAAGTTTTTTGCCGTGTCCAAGAGACATAAGTGAGCGTTATTTGAGGATACGAGGCATCCTTGGAAGGATTGTACATTATTCACCGCATTGCCTTCTAAACGAATTTCATAATGAAAGGAACTGTCTTGGAGACGGAAAGCCATCATGTCCCCTGAGCTATTCATGAACAGCAAATCCCTCACCTCACTGAAATGGTTTTATCTATCTTCTATATGCTGATTTTTTTTTGTTTATGTCTTCGGGGGGGAAAATAAAGATTGGTCTTGGTAACCATTTTAAGGAAACCTCAGTATAATATACCAATCGGAAATGAACTTCCGAAATAAGATTTATAACTAATGAAGGAGGAAAGTAAATGTCGGAAAAGTTGAGTTGTAAAGATCCGGTGATTGGACCCGGCCAATGTCCCCCTGATGGATGCCCTCCCCCGGACCGGATTGAGTGCATCGCTGTAGACAAAATATATGACAGCTGTTTTCAGGTGGATAATAGGGAGCGGGAATTTACCGTGGATTTTTCCGGTCTTGAGGGCGGAGATGTAGTTAATTGCCAATTGACACCGGGTGCCAGCATTGCCTGCACGGAAATATCCAGGGTTGATGTAGGCGGAGGGTTCTCTGCTATTAATCTTTTGATCACCGTCCCCATTACGGTGACAAATCCTAATGATGCAACTGAAACACAAGATGTTACCTTTACCTTTACCAAGGCTGTAACCCTTTGTGCTCCCGAGGAAGCACAGATCGATTGCTCTGAAAGCACTGTACTTTCCTGTGTTTGTGTGGTCTCTGACGCTGAAGAAGACGAGGCAGATATTACATGCAATATCCAGCTCTGCATTGTGGTCAAAGCTATCTTAAGAGTTCAGTTGCTGGTTCCCAGTTACGGTTTCTGCACTCCTGCTCCGTGTGTTACTCTGCCTGGCGTTTGCCCGCCGACACCACCCGCTCAATGTTTCTAAATAAAGGAAAGCTGCCGGCACGGCTCGGCAGCTTTTCCAAATCATTTACCCACTGATGCAGCTTCTTTGCTCAGCTCCTTAAAAGCCCTGAGACAATCCCCGATAGTGGCTTCAGGGATGATGGCTGATGAAGACTGAACGGGCGCTTCAAATGGGAGTAGATTGTTGGCCCGGAGTATTTCCAGGCAGCAAGGTTTGAGAACAAATTCATTGTCGGGATCTTTTGCTACATTGTGAAGTTGGAAAGTGCTAACCAGCATATGCTTACCTCCAATCATGGGGATAGTACTGTTACCCTAGTTTATGCAATTCCGGCCAATGTGCTCATTACAGAAAGAGGCAGCTTTGAATTGAACTGCTTCCATTGGGTTGAGGAAATAATTAGCACCGGTTTCATGCCGGACTTTACCGTGAAATAGATAGTAGTCCACAGGAACATTGGGAAAGGGGGATGATTTTATGACTTGGTACTTTAAAACTTTGGAGGGAAAAGGATTGGAGCTAACCCGTAGTGTCAAAATGATGTTGAAGCTGCTGGGGCATTTATGTCCCCAGGATGAGGTGATATTAACTACCGAGTTGGGCAAAATGCCCGGGGTAAAATCGGTGGAGTTAAACTTAGATAATAACAGGTTATTGGTAAGTTTTGATATGGCAAAAACCTCAGTCGATAAAATTGCTTACCGGGTTTCCCAGTTGGGCTACAGGTATGTGAAACGTGCCTGAAAAAGCTGTTAATCGGGGCAGGTTGCCCTTACGCTAAAAGGCTGCTGTGGAACAAAACAGCAGCCTAATGATTATCCTATTGAACACACACAGTTGATTGCCACATTGAAGTTAGTGGCCGGCGGCTCCAGGGGCACCTGCTGGTAACGAACACCGGAATCAAAATAATCTTGTTTGATCCGGCCTGCAGTATCGTGATACTCCACTTCAAGCTGGTAGTAGTAAATAGCTGTGGCCATGTCGGAACCGGAAGGAACCGGCACTATTTTTTTTGCTACAACCAGGTTTTTTATCCGGCAATGGAGGATTTGGCAAGGGCTATCCCGGAGTATAACGGTTAACCGGTTTTTGGCTGTCTTTTGCCGGTGTTGGAAAACTCTTTCTACAGCGATGTTTTCAATCTTGGCTTGATTATTCTCAATATTGGAATGGGGCTTCGGTCCTCGGGAAGGTCGGGGAGGCGACTGGGCAGGGATCAGCATGGATACCGATTCTAAGAAGCTGAAGACGATGCATTCTTCGATGGTAAGGTGGAGCAAGGCTTGTGAGGATAATACCCGTATTCGGTTTCCTTGGTTGACTACAATGGGTGCCGTAAAGGAGGCGGCTTTTAGCGAAACACTTCGTTGATTATCTTGGCCCATCTCTGACACCATATCTTTTTATCAAAAGTCAGGGCGATTTCCCTACCCCTTTTGCCCATCAAGCGTCTCTTTTCTTTATTTCTTGCCAGTTCTTCTATAGCTTCTACTAAATTGCTGACCGTAGGTTTAATCAAATAACCGTTGTAACCGGGTAAGACCAGGTCGCTTAAACCGCCTGCCAGACCGGCAATGACCGGTTTGCCGCAAGCCATGGCCTCAAGGGCACTTAAACTGGTCCCTTCGGTGGAACGAGAGGGAATCAGCACAATGTCTGCTTGCTGAAAGATATAAGGCATCATTTCAAAAGGCTTCCAGTAATAGTAGCAACGTTCCTGTTTCCCGATCCACTCTGACATTAACTTTTCTATATTATCATCATGACCCCTTCCGCAAAAATGGAATTCAATCCAGGGGTATCGCTTGGTCAAGATCTCGGCAGCCCGCATGGTTTCATTAATTCCTCGCACCGGTACTAATCGCCTGGGAAATAGAACACGGACTTTTTCATCCTCATTGTTCTTTTCCCTATCAATAGGTTTAAAGATTTCCGTATCTACATAGTTGGGAATATATTCCCATTTGTGATAATAGTTGTGCAGGGTGGCGTTAAAAAAGTTGATGGTGTTGGTGTCCACTGAGACTAGTTTTGACGGTCCGGCCAGGGAGATGCTCATGCGCCTCAGCCACTCCCGGCGTTCTTCCTGGCTGCCGGCTACTGCCTCAAAACCGGGCCAATCCCAAAAGACGCCATGACTGATGGCGATGCTTTTTTCCCTGGCGATGGGGTAAGCCAATGGTAGGATGAAATAGATGACGTAATCAAAAGACATGGAGTTTTCGTAAAAGGCAGTGTTCAGTTCAAGATAGGTATTATATTTGCTTTTATTGACGGGAATGCTTCGGATTTTTACTCCGTCAAATTCTTTTACCCATCCTTCTCCTATTTGCCATACTTCCACCTGGTATCCTAGTTCTTTCAGTAAGCGGCAGAGATCCACCTGGTAACGCTCGGCTCCACCCATGATGATCCTGTCCTGAGTTGGGTGAAAGAAATTAGTAGTCAGTAGTGCTACCTTTTTCAAGTTTCAAAACCTCCGTTCCTGTTGTATTCGAAAATAGAATAGCCCGGCCTAAGATCAGGTTTAGACTGTCGACAACAAGCTAATCGGTGTTAATCGATAGATACCGGGCTCCTCTGAAGCCCACGATTAACACCGATTAGGTAAATGCTGTTTGTCAACAAGCTGTAGCCTGGACTAGAGCCGGTTATTCAATGGTTTAGGCTTGCGGAGAGGATTGGGCTACAAAAACCAGATCCACGTCCAATTCCAAATTCTGAACCAAGTCTCCGGCAGTGTTGGGAAGACTGACTACGAATTGGAGCACATCATCTTCGGGTGAAACCAAAAGTCTCCCTGTATCAGGCTGGTTCCGTAGACCGGAGATGCTACCGTCGTATAATACAGTATTGGGACTGGCTTCAATATGGATATTGAGCCGGTCCGCCAAAATACGAGCTTCCGGCAGGGTAGTAGTACCTCCCGGTCTCCAATCGGCAAAGATGTAGTAGAACACATCCACGTCCCCGGTATTGGATACTTGTATTTCCGGTGAGCCAACCGATTGTCCGGGTACTAAATTGGCGGGAGAAAAGATAGCTGTATCGGGGCTAATCGCCAGTGAGACTTCCGCCGTACTTGCACTGTTGTTAGCGTTAATGGCACTGATGGTAAAGGACATACAACTTCCCCTTTCTGAGTAGTGATTTCTTGATGGTTTATTTTATTCACCACATGGAATTTTGTTCCAACCAAGCTTGCAATACGACTTTTTCTCTTGGGTACAGAATACTTTCGTAGTGGGCTCTGCTAAAATAAAGGCCTTCCGGATCATGTTCCACAGCTCTTTGATATTTCTTTTGAAGATCTTCTTGGGACAGCCAACCCAGGTGCTTGATTCTTAGATCACTTTCCAGTCTGGGTAGCCGCCGGTAGGCTAGAGGGAATCGGCCACAATGAAATTTTAAAGAGGGCCATTGGGGACTGAGGTGAGATTGATATTTAACCAGGTAAGGAGCGAAGCCCCTGAGCCATGGATTCCACAGACCGTCAACACGGAAATAATTTTCATTGAACCAGCAGTCAAAAAGGCGAAAGCCGATTACTTGAAAATAGTTCTGGTTTAATAAGTAGGGCAATTCGGCCACAGCTCTTGGTTCAAGAAACTCATCGGCATCCAGGGCCAGTATCCACTCGGGAGCAGTTGCACAAACCAGGTCCCACAGCTCCCGCCGGAGTGCCGCTTCATCGTGAAAAAATAAGGAGCTTTGTTTCCGATGAAGCCGGACTCGTGAGAAACTCAGGCATATTTCGGGAGTAGCATCTTCTGAAGCATCATCCAGGATCACAATTTCATCTACCAGTTCAGTAAGTGCCGCTAGACATCTTGTTAGGTAACGATCAGCTTCATCTCTTACGATCATCATAGCGGTAAGTTTAGGCATGGGAAACCATCCTTTATAGTTTGATAACCAAATTGATGTTTTTACATATGTTATGAAGTAATCCATTTAACCGTGTCTGCCCCATGAGATTTGATTATTATTACAAAAAAAGTGCAAATAAATTGCTTTATTAATGTTAAACTTTGCTTAAATTGCAAAGGAAACCTCAATGATAATATTGAACGAGTAGCTAGAAAGTGTTTCCTGTAGATTGTTACAAAAAGAACAATTAAAAAGGCCCTTCTGGGCTTTTTATTTTGTCCAAGTATTCAAAGGCAAAAACCGCCTCCATTAGGAATTGTAAGTATAGTAACTTCCCAAAGTGCAGATGATGATGACATCAAATATTTCAAACAGAAAGGAGCTAGATTATGACCAACAAAGAAATCCTGTTGAGTGCACTGAGATATGAAGAACCCCCTCGGGTTCCTTGGGTGCCTTATGTAGGTGTGCACGGGGCGTACTTGATTGGTAAAGATGCCGACGAATACTTGAAATCAGCAGACTTAATCTACCAGGGTGTATGTATAGCCAAAGAGGAATATAATCCCGATGGGCTGCCAATCGTATTTGACTTGCAGATAGAGGCAGAGGCACTTGGCTGCGAATTGAAATGGGCCAAAGACAATCCCCCATCCGTTATCGGCCATGTGTTGAATGATGTTCCTCTAAGTGAACTGAAAATACCTACCGAGAAAGATGGTCGTATTCCCGTTGTGATGGAAGCCACTGAAAGGCTGGTCAAAGAGTTTAAAGATGAAATTGCGCTGCTGGGCCTGATTTGCGGACCCTTTACTTTGGGACTGCATTTAATGGGCAGCAAAATGATCAGCAAAATGGTTAAAAACCCCGATGAGGTTGCCGAAGTTTTTGAGTTTTGCAGCCAAGTTTGCAAAGCCATGGCAGAGATGTACTTGAAGAGAGGCGTGGAGGTTATCGCAATCGTTGACCCCATGACTTCTCAAATCAGCCCCCAAATGTTCGATAAATTTGTCCTGAATTCTTATAACCCCACCACTGAACTGGTAAGACAATATAACGGTCGTTCTTTGCTGTTTGTTTGTGGAGATGCTACCAGAGTTGTTCCTAATTTGTGTAAGGTGGATACTGATGGTTTTGCATTTGATGAAAATATCGATATGGCATATGCTGCCGAGGAAGCCAGAAAGCATCGCAAGGTATTTTGTGGCAACTTGCCCCTGACTGTTGGCTTGTTGTTTGGCGAGGTTGAAGACAACATCAAGTTTGCCCAGGATTGTATCAACATTGGGCGTGGACCGGGTTTTGTGCTGGCCCCCGGTTGTGACTTACCTTACCATTGCAGTGTGGAAAATATGAAAGCAGTTGTTAATTTGGTGCATCAAGGTTAAGGAGGTGCAATGCAGATGGCTAAAAAAGTTTTGATTGAAATGTTTACCTTGGATTCCGCCGGTTGTGCCCCTTGTACTTACGCCAAGGAAGCAGTAGAAGAAGCCAGAGATGAAATTGGCGGCGAAATCGAAATCATTGAGCACAAGATTAAAGACAAGGCTGCCGTGAAATTGATGCAGGAAAGAGGAGTCAGTAAAATACCCACTATTTGCATCAATGGTGACATTGTGTATGAAAGCATAATTCCTCCCAATGACGAACTAATTGCTGAGATCAAGAAGAGAATGAAAGATGACGGTAATGGTTGCTGCTGCGGAGGAGATTGCTGCTAAAACGCCGGTAAGGTAGGTGATCTGTGTTGAAACTCTATTTATTCAGCGGTTTTCTTGGTTCCGGAAAAACTACCTTAGTCACCGCCTTGGCCAAAAAACTGGTACAAGAGCAAAACCAAAAGGTAATGCTCATTGTCAATGATGTAGGGGACGTAGGGATTGACGGGCATCTGATGCGGCAGTTGGATACTGATGTATTTGAGTTATTTGGTGGCTGTGTTTGCGGGCAGCTAGGCAACTTGGTTAATCTGCTTCAGGATGCAGGAACTAAGTATCCCGTAGATATTATTCTCATGGAAGCTTCCGGTATCGCTCAGCCGGTCAGGTTCTTGGACACCATAAAAAGGTTTGGTCCTGAAGGAATGGCAATAAAAGTGCTGGCTTTAGCTGATGCGGAGCGTTGGTTGGATCTGCGCCAAGTGGTAGGAGATTTGCTTGCCAGCCAGATTAAAACAGCTCAACTGGTGCTAATCAACAAAATTGATGTAGTAGACAAAGACGTAGTTCAAAAAGTAGAAACAGATATTCGCACAATCAATGCCGAAGCCCGGTTGATGACTGTCTCTGTAAATGATGAAGCTAATGTAGCGAGGATTGCCGAGGTGATCCACTGTGACTAACGATATTGAACTAACTGCTTATGCAGCTACCTTGGAAATAAATACAAAGGAACCGGTCCGGGGAGCTGACTGGGAAAAGGGGTTAGTCAAGTTTTTTGACCTGTTGGCCAAATTATGCCGGGAAAAGCCTGTGCTGGCTATCGGCCACATTAAAGGTTTTTTACAGTTGGATGACCAAGCAGGAAGCTGCTACTTTTCTACTACCGGCTCCTCTAGGGGAACCGCCACTAAAGGGAAGCTATCAGGGACAGCTTCCCACGGTAAATTGGATTTCAATGTCCTCGTTTACGGTATCGATAAAGGCTCAGTTGAGCAAATTACAAATATCGCAGTTCAGGCGCTGGAAGAAGATTTGCAAGCCGACTGCCAAGTTCTTACTTTGGTAAACCCTGCCAAGCAATAAGGGTTTTAGATAAAAATTTAATATCTAGGAGCTCTATATTAAAGGAGGCGTTAAGATTGAAAGAGGCTTTATTGGAAAAGTTAAGCAATTTTATTGCTGAGGGAGATGCAGAAGAGGCGCTAAAAGTTGTTGAAGAAGCACTGGCCGCAGGAATCCCGCCCCTGGAAATCCTTGACAAAGGCGGCACCAGAGGAATGGACATCGTCAACGAAAGATATGACAACGGAGAAGCCTTTTTGCCGGAATTAGTAGTAGCCGGTGACGCTATGACTGAAGTAGTACAAAAGATTTTCAGCCAAATGGACGAAGCAGAAACTAAAGCTAACAAAATCGGAACTGTTGTCATTGGACAAGCTGAAGGGGACGTCCATGATATCGGTAAAAACATCGTTGCCGCTTTGTTAGCCGTTAACGGATTTGAAGTTCACGACTTGGGCATCGACGTACCTGTCAAGAAATTCGTTGAAAAAGCGGAAGAAGTAGGTGCCAATATTATCGCCTGCTCAACCCTGTTGACTACTTCCATGCCTTACCTGGAAGACGTAGTGCACTTGCTAACAGACATGGGCAAGCGGGATAAATACTTCTATATCGTCGGGGGAGGACCTGTAACCACCGGTTTTGCAGAGCAAATGAAAGCTGACGGTTGGGGAAGAACTGCTTTTGATGCCGTTGAACTGTGCAAGCGCTTAGTCAAGAACGGTACTCCCGGTACCAAGTTGGAAATTGTAGACTCACAACCATCAAACTAGAGGTGATAAAATAATGTCTATGAATTTAAAGGTACAGAAGCTATTAAACAACCTTGACAAGGCATATACCGGTCCGATCTGTTCTGTCAAGGATTGGGATATTAAAATTATTCCGAAGACCATTATGGGTAAACTGAAAGAACATGGTTTGGAAAAAACTTATGATCCCGACAACCCCATCAACACTGATGATGAATTGGCAGACCGTTTCTTTAAAGCCGGTTATGAATTAGCTCTGGAATTGGGTATGCTTTGTGAAGATACCGAGCGGATCATCAAAATTGATGAAAAAGAATTACAAGAATGCATGAGAGATTACCAGCGGGAGAATATCCTGGGCTCCGGTCAGGACCAAGTTGTGATGAAACCCCGTAGACCGGAAGATCCGTATCCGCCTTTGTTGGCAGCATCTTTGGGAATTGTATGCTCCGAAGAGAACTATCTGCCCCTAGTTGAAGGTATTATTCGCTATAAGAAACTGGTTGACGTTCTCCATGGTCCGACCCTGGCAACTGTCTATGGACGTACCGTTCGTTCCGGTACCCCTTACGAAACTTTAATGGGACGTTATGAATCTCAACTGAAAAAAGAAGCATTATGGAGAGCAGGCCGTGAAGGTATGGCATGTACCGGAGTTGCCGGTGCTGTTACCGAGTTCGGTCACCTGGCAGGAGCCCCGGCTTTAGCAGGTACCGGTAACGTAACCATGTCTCTGTGCCCAGTTGAGTTAAAATGTACCTTCAGTAACTTCCACCGGATTATGCAAGGTCTGAACTATGGTCATAAGATCAGAGCAGGCGGCTTCTCCTACATTGGCGGTTACGCAGGACCTCCGGAAGGAGCAGTTTTAGCTAACATTGCTACCGACTTATTGATCCCGACTATTCTACAGTCTGACTACACCAGCTCTTATGTTTATGACATTCAACTGTTCGGTAACTGCGGACGTAAAGCTTTGTGGGCTAACAGTGTTGCTATCCAGGCTGTCAGCAGAAACACCAGATTTATGCGGAACAAGATCGTTAACGAAACTGCAGGACCTTGTACCGAAATGTTCCTGTACGAAGCTGCAATGGGTCTCATGAACCACTGTGTATCCGGTGCTTCCAAGACTACCCAGCCTCGTTCCGCCGGCGGAAGATACACTGACTACATTACTCCCATGGAAGCATGGTGGTGCGGTGAAGTATTTAAGTCTTGCGCAGGTATGACCAGAAAGACAGCTAACGAAATCGCTAAGAAAATCCTGCCCAAATACGAAGATCAACTGAAGAATCCTCCCAAGGGTAAGCCGGTTCAAGAGTGTTTCGACCTGAAAGCTCAGAGACCTTCCCCGGAATATCAAGCTATCTACGAAAAAGTAAGAAGCGAATTAATCGAACTGGGAATGCCTTTGGACAAAGTTTACTACGAATAAAAACCAAGGGAAATAGGCACTGTAATGGTGCCTATTTTTACATATTTGCCCAAACAGCGCAAGGGCGTTGAGAAAACTTCCAAATTTGTATTGAAAAAATATAAGATTATCTGGTAATGTTAAAGGCAGAGGCAATTATTTTGCATAGTGAGGAGGTAATAATCGATGCAAATAAGTGTAAAAGATCTGCTGGCCTGCGATTTTTTTGCCGCTGCCTTGCTGCTGGCAGGCAAAAACGGGCTTTCTAATTTAGTGACTTCAGTAACGGTTTTGGATTCGCCGGACGCCCCAAAATATTTAAGGGGTGGGGAATTGGTAGTGACTACCGCCTATAGCCTGCTTAACGATGAGGAGGCTCAGAAAGAAGTGGTGGCCCAACTGGCCAAAAATGGGGCGGCAGGGTTGGGAATCAAACTCAGGTTTTTCCAGAATCAGCTTCCCGAGGTAATGCAAAAGACGGCCGAGCGGTTAAATTTCCCCATTATTGCTATTCCTGATGAGTATGCTTATACGGATATTTATGAGTTTGTAACTTCTAATTTTATTTCCAAAGTTACCGGCGAAGTCAAACACGATGATGAAGTGATGCAGGAGATCAATGAGAGCCTGTACCGGGAAGGGTTAGAGGGTATTGTAAAGGCCCTGTACAAATGGACAGGCTTACAGACATTGCTAAAACAGGGAAGTCAGGTATACAGTTATCCAGAGGAGAATTATGCCCCGGAAATTCCCCTGGATCCGGTGAAATGGCGGAAGCAGGGGACAAATAAAGGCAAGTTGTATAACATTGAAAGCTATTATTTTCAGAGAAATGACATTCACTATGAATGGATTGCCGTTAGTTTGCTTGAAGAGCATAAGGATCTTGGTTTCATCATGCTTTTTAAAGGTGACCGGGATTTTGTCAAGGATGATTACATTCTGTTGGAAAACGCTGCCTCCGTTTGTGGGGTAGAATTAAAAAGGCTTCAGTCTTTAGTGGAAGTTCAGCGGAAATACAGGAAGGATTTTTTGGAGAAGCTGTTTGCCGGAAACTACACTTGGGAAGAGGCCAAGTATAGGGCTTCTGAACTACAATATGATTTACCTGCCTATGGCGTTGTTATGGTGGTGAGTTTTGATCCCAAAGTAATTAATGTTTTTAACGATCAGGATATTGCCAGGGTGGAAAGTATTGTATCCGATGTTTATGGCTGGAGAACCTTATTTGGACTGCCCGGTAAAGATAATTTAGTTGTGTATCTTCCTGATGATAAAGAAAAATATTTACCGCTGGCGGAGACCCTTTACAAAAAGTTGCTGCAGGCTTTTCCCTCTGCCGAAATTGTTATTGGCATTGGGCGTGGTTCAGAGTTTGATGAAATCAGTAAAAGTTACCAAGAAGCTAAAAATGCCATTACTATCGGCTCTTGCCTGGATTTGAATCCGAAGATTTATGACTTCAGCGACCTGGGTTTTTACCGGCTGCTGAAACTGCCGGATGTAAAGCAGGAAATGATCAAATATTACGAGGACTATTTAAAGCCCTTGAGGGTAAACGACAGTCCCGATGAGAACTTGATCAATACTTTGAGTTGCTTTATTGAAAGTAACTACAATTACAGTGATACGGCCAAGAAAATGTATATTCATCCCAATACCGTTCGGTACCGGATCTCTGTTATCGAAAAAATGTGCAGGGTAAATTTGAAATATGCTTATGACCGGTTGAATATGGAGATTGCCTTAAAAATATTGCCTTTGATTGAACCAATTCATCATGATTGAGCGAATCCATTTGTGAAAGTCACGAAAAATCACCCCATAACCCCTCGAAGTTTGCTCCTGTTTAGTAATAATTTACAAAAGGATTTGGAGGGTCTTGTTAGAATAAGACTCATAGAAAAACTTAATAACCACCCAGTGGTTCCAGAAACCCACTCTAAAAAACTCGGGTTTAAGAGGGGGTTTTGTTTTCATCAAAGAAAGTGAATTGATTTACAATCCCACTCTTAAACATCAGATTGTTTTGGAGTGGGATTTTTATTTAGGAGGTGGATTTTAAAGAAAATATTCCGGCAGAAAGACACTCTAGGACTAATTGCCAGCCTAATCAGAGGAGGGGTAAATAGTGACTAAACTTTTAGTCAAAGATGCAAAAGCAGTAATTACCTGTGACGAGAAAAATTCAATTTTATTTGGGAAAAGCATCTTAATCGAAGACGGGAAAATAGTAGCTATCGGCGACAACTTGGATACTGAAGGGGCAGAGGTCCTGGAGGCGAAAGATATGTTTGTTTATCCCGGCTTGGTTAATACCCACCATCATTTGTTGCAAGCTTTCAGCCGCAATATTCCGGCGATCCAATCTTCAGAGTTATTTGACTGGTTGTTATATCTTTATAATGTCTGGACAAATGTCAACCCGGAATATATTTACTATAGCTCCATGGTAGCTATGAGTGAATTTGTGAAGTTTGGCGGTACAACATTGTTTGATCACCATTTTGCCTTTCCCCGTGGGGCAGGGAAAAACATCATTGACCGGCAGTTTGACGCCGCCCAAGAACTGGGTTTACGTTTTCATGCCGGCAGAAGCTGTTTCACCAGAGGGAAAAAAGAAGGTGGATTGCCCCCCAACGAATTAGTAGAAACAACTGAAGAATTTTTGGAAGATTGCCAGCGGTTAATTGAAAAATATCACGATCCTAAAGAATTCTCCATGCAGCAGGTGGTTGTGGCACCCTGTTCTCCCTTCTCCGTGGATACGGAGGTCATGGTTGAATCCGCTAAATTAGCTCGGGAGAAAAAGGTGAGACTCCATACCCATTTGGCTGAAACGATGGATGAAGAAAGATACTGCTTGGAAGTCTACGGTAGAAAGCCGCTTGCTTGGGCAGAAGAATGCGGCTGGGTAGGTCCTGATGTTTGGTATGCCCATGGTATTCATTTTACTGATGAGGAAGTAGACGTTTTGGCTAAGACCGGCACAGGGGTAGCCCATTGTCCTGTTTCCAACATGAAACTGTCCTCAGGGATATGTAAAGTTCCTCAAATGCTGGAAAAGGGTGTTCCCGTGGGTTTGGCAGTTGACGGCAACGGCAGTAACGACGCTTCCAATCTTTTAAATGAGATTAGAATTGCTTATCTGCTTCATCGCTTAAACTCCAGTAACGCGGCTCCTACCGGGTATGAAATCTTGAAACTGGCCACGGTAGGCAGTGCCAAGGTATTGGGCAGAAACGATATCGGTTCTATCGCTGTAGGTAAAGCCGGTGACTTGTTTGCCATCAATGTTGAAAAGCTGGAATTAGTAGGCGCATTGATGGATCCTGCTTCCTTCCTGGGAACTATTGGCTATACCTATCCGGTGGATTTTACCGTAATTAACGGCAAAGTAGTCTTCAAGGACGGTGTCTTGACCGGTATTGACGAGGCTAAAATTAAAGAGCAAGCGGAGAAAGAAGTCGCTAAGGTTTATAGCAAAATTAAATAGTTCTCGCCATCATTGTTTCATGCTGTAAATCGGTTGGAGTGGCCCGGTTGCAGATTATTGACAAAAAGCTTTCCTGAAAATTAATAAGCCTGATTTTCATCTTTATGTTGGTGTTGCACAAGCGGCATGGAGATCTAATCGGTGATAATCGGCAGGCTGAATTGGAGCCAAAATCAAAAGAGCGAGGGAGCCTGAGGGAAAATGCCGACGGCATGAGCACCCGTAGGGTGCGATTTCGGAGGCATCCGAGGCGACTGAGCTCATCCCCAAACCGGGCTCCTCTGAAGCCCGAGATTAACACCGATTGGAAAAACGAAGATAAAATTTGCCAACCGGTAGCGGCCGGAGTGACCTATTCACCTAATAAGGGGGATTATAAAATGTCAAGTAATGCCAATGTTCACAAAGTTGATCAGATGTTGCCGCTGGGACAAATGAGCCTTTTAGGTCTACAGCACGTGCTGGCATTTTATGCCAGTGGTGTGGCTATCCCGTTAATTATCGGAGGAGCCATTGTTTTTACCAAGGAACAAATTGCTATTCTGGTGGCCGCCGACTTATTTACCTGCGGTATCGCTACCTTAATTCAATCTCTTGGGTTTGGTAATCTTATCGGTATCAGGTTGCCTGTAGTGTTGGGATGTGCTTTTGCTCCCGTAGGAGTAATGATTTCCATCGGTAATACTTTGGGAGTCACTGCTATTTACGGTTCCATCATTGGTGCCGCAATCTTTATGCTTTTGATGGCGCCCTTTTTCGGTAAGTTGCTGAGATTTTTCCCATCGGTTGTTACCGGTTCTGTGGTTACTATTGTGGGTCTGACTTTAATTCCCGTAGGCTTTACAGATATCGGCGGCGGTGCTGGAGCGGCAAACTTCGGTGCTCCGGTTAACCTTTTAATTGCTGCATTTACCATGCTGGTGATTCTTTTTGCCAACAGATATTTTAAAGGATTTATGCAATCTATTTCCATCTTAATCGGCCTAATAGTTGGAACCATCGTAGCCGGCTTTTTCGGTATGGTAGATCTCACTGTGGTTTATGAAGCAAAATGGTTTGGAGTGGTAAGGCCCTTTGCTTTTGGATTGCCTACCTTTAACTTAGAAGCTATTTTAACCATGTGTGTGACCATGATCGTGGTGATGATTGAATCCACAGGTACCTTCTTTGTGGTAGGTAAGTTCTGTGACAAAGAAATTACTGACAAAGACGTCGTGAGAGGTTTAAGGGCAGAAGGTTTTGCCAGTATCCTGGGCGGTATCTTCAACTCCTTCCCCTATACCACTTA
>JAAYOX010000251.1 GCA_012520135.1 Clostridia bacterium | reverse complement strand
TTCCTTTGGCGCTATTTCTACGGTAGTACCTGCATAGAAGACAGCAATCCGGTCAGCTACCGTTAAAGCTCCTTCCAAGTCATGGGTGATAAGCATTACTCCTCGTCCTTGATCAGCCAATTCCCTAAAATGAGCCAATGTCTCCCGAACAACATCATCATGGAGCCCGGGCGTTGGCTCATCAGCAATGATTAATTGGGCATCACCGGTAACTGCTGTAGCCACCAAAACACGCCGGGCCATGCCTCCGGAGAGCTGGAAGGGAAAAAGACGCCCCACTTCCTCTTTGAGCTGATAACGGCCCAAAACTTCCTTTAAATTAGCCTCCTGTTCCCTGCCTTTCCCGCCGGAAACCAGCTGATGCTTGACCCGCATCAGGGGATCCAGGAAGTTCACCGATTGAGGGATCAAAGCGATTTCTTTACCCCGGAGACGAGCCTGTCTCTTAGGCGTAAGCTCCTCTCCCAGATAAGTCATCTTTCCGGTCATATGGGCATTGGCAGGTAGAATTCCCAGTACAGCATGAGCCAATAGGCTTTTGCCGGAACCGCTGGAACCTACTACCGCTACGATTTCCCCCGGTTTTATCGAAACATTTAAATCGGTAATGACCCGCAATTCCCTTTGCCTAAGCCCTCCCTGGTATTGCCGGAAGGAAACGGATAAATTTTCTACTGAGAGGAGAGTCTCCACCGCTAACGCCTCCTTATCATTCTTTTTCTATTACTGGTGAGCACTGTGGGGATCCATCAACTGCCGCAGGTTATCCCCCAAAATATCTACCATCCGAACCACAACCAGCAGCATTAAGCCGGGGAAAAAAGCTAACCACCACATGCCTGTGGACAAGTAGCTCATGGACTCCGACAGGATGATCCCGATGGCCGGCTGGTGGGGGGATAAGCCAAACCCCAGAAAAGTAACTGCAGCCTCATGTAAAATGGCATGAGGGAATAATAAGAGAGTACCTACAAACAGTTGAGGCAGGATATGAGGCAGGATGTGCCTGGTAGCCACCCACCAGTTGGACTTGCCCAACCGGCGGGATATTTGTACATACTCTGCCGAGCGAAGCTGCAATACCTCCGCTCTGATCACCCGGGTAAGGGAAGGCCAATGGGTCAGCATGACGCCTGTGATGACCCCTTTGGCCCCTCCTCCCATGGCAAAAGCAATCAAGATGATTACCACCAGGTGGGGCATCCCCAGTGCCAAATCCACCAGCCAGGTAACTACCGTATCTACTCCCTTGCCCAAAGTACCGGCAGCCAAACCCAATACCAAAGCAATCAAGCCACTTAGGGAAGCAGCCAGGAGGCCTACCCCCAAGCTTAGATTCAAACCTTTAATAGTTCTGGCCAGCATATCCCTTCCCAACCAGTCGGTGCCAAAAGGATACTGCCAAGAGGGAGACAGGTGGCGAGCTGCCAGGTTAGTTACCAGTCCATCACTGCTCATGAGAAACCCGGCCAAAATCACTACTCCAAGAATCCCCGCCGAAACAGCGGTTCCCGCCACAAATTGCTGTCGCCGGTTTAACCTGGGCAATAGGTGGGTCATAACAATTCTCCCTCCCTGATTCTGGGATCAATCACCCGGTAAATTAAATCCGCAATGAAATTACCGGTAAAGATAAAAATGGCACTGAATAAGGCAATGGCCAGCAATAGAGGCAGATCACCCCGCAATCCGGCCTGGACAGTAGCCTGACCCAGTCCCGGATAAGAAAATACTTGTTCTGCCAAGACCGACCCGCCAAACAATTCTCCAAAGGAAGCAAACTGTAGTGTAATCGCCGGCAGGGCCACATTTCGCAGCCCATGCCGCCAGAAAATTGTCCAGTTGCTTTCTCCCCTAGCTTTGGCAAAGAGCACATAATCGCTGTTAAGTACATCGATAAGTTTCTGCCTGGTATGAAGGGCCACATTGGCCACTCCTGTGATACTGAGCGTGATGGCCGGCAAGATCAGGTGATAAAGGCGATCAAGCCAGGACACATTTTCCTGAAGCACACCGGCAGGAACCCCCAAACCAACAGGAAACCAGCCTAACCACACGGCAAAAACCACCAGCATCAGCAGCCCCAGCCAAAAGCCGGGGGTCGAAGCAAGAGTCAAACAATACCACTTAATCATACCGTCCAACCGGGTCCCCTGCTTCACTCCTGCCAGGACTCCTAAAGCAAAACCAAAGACCCCGGACAACAACCAGGCCATACCCATCAGGGCCAGTGAAGCAGTAAACCGTTCTTTGATCACCTGGAGCACCGGCTGGCGATAGATCATGGAGGTACCTAAATCCCCCCTGCTTACTGCCAGCAGCCAGTGTTTGAACCTTTCCACAGGTGGCTCATTTAATCCCCAATACTCCATGATCTGCTGCCTTTGTTCCGGCCCTACCAGCATCATGTCCGCCCCTACATAGGCCTGAATCGGGTCGATGGGAGATTTACTCATAAGCCAAAAGATGATAATGGATAAGCAGATTAGTAGACCTGTCATCCTGAGCAGTTTACCCAGAATAAAAAGCAGGAGATTTTTGTTCATCAACTATAGCTCCTTCTACTCCCGCCAACGCCAGGTTACGATATTATCAGTAATGGGAAAACCGTGACCATGAGGTTCGATTTTGGGAGTACCTAGATCTAAATTATCACGCACTAAATATAGATGCTGGTTATTTACCAACCAAGCCCAAGGAGCATCCCCCTTGGCTGATAAGCCGGTTTCTCCGTCCCACTGGGCTTTCTGCCAGTATTGGATCGCTTCTTCCTCGCTTAAGGCTGCCATGGCTTGCTCCATATATTCATCTACGATGGGGTTGCTGTAAAAACCGGGATTATAGGAACCGACACCGGCCATTTTACTGCTGTAGATGTTATACATTTCCAAAGGGTCCTGATCTCCCCAGCCATAAAGGACCGGATTGGAATGACTCAAACGGGCGATTTCATCCCAGCTTTTGCCCTCCGCCTGCATTTCAATACCGATATCTTTTAACTTATCCGACACGGCAATAGCCAGGGATTGCCGGAGTTTATCACTGGAGGGATAGATCAGGGTCAGCCGGGCCTGGATATCTCCTTTTTCCAAGATCCCGTCCCCGTCAAGATCCTGCCAGCCGGCTTCAGCCAAGATCCTCCCGGCTTCTTGCTCATCCCCGTCATCGATCACCGTCTCCGGATTCCACCAGGGCATTTCGTCGCAAATAGTGTAGGCCGGGGTGCCATAGCCTTCCAGAATCCCATCAATTAATTCCTGCCGGTCAATAGCCACATTAATTGCTTTACGGATGGCGATGTCAGCGGTAACATCATTTCCTACCGGAAAACCCTCATCGGTTGTAAGCTGCCCGGCAGGCACCATGGGGAAGGAGATTCCCCTGTTGTCCACACTGTCTACCACCACCAGCTTCATACCCGGAACCGGTTGCTTGGCAAACGCAGGAGGAATGCTGGCTATATCAACTTGACCGGCTTTAGCTGCCGCAAAGGCAGCATCTTCTCCCAGGAAAAGGAAAGTGAGCTTTTGGAAATAAGGCTTCTCTCCGTAATAATGTGGGTTAGCCGTTACAATTAACTGCTGTCCTTTGTCCCACTGGACAAATTGGTAAGGCCCCGAGCCGATAGGTGCCTGGCCGTAGTCAGGTCCATGGGCGTGTTTCGGCACAATACCCATTTGAATTAACCTGGAGATAAAGGTAGACTGGGGATGTTTAAGTTTAAAAACAACTGTATATTCATCGACAGCTTCCGCACTGTCCAGGTAAGTTAAATCAATCGTAGAACCGCTGGCTTTGGCCGTCTCAAAAGTATAAGCTACATCCTCCGCCGTTAGAGGAGTTCCGTCGGAAAACAGCACATCATCCCTTATATCCACCGTCCAGGTAAGCCCGTCATCACTGACACTATAACCCGTAGCTAAATCATATGTAATCTTTAACTGGCTGTCTCTCTTCAGCAAAGTACTCTGGAACAGAGGAGAGCCATACCGTCCCCAGCCGGTAGTGGGGTCGAAACCTTCGTCAGGTTCAGTATTGCTCAGAGCCAGGACCAGTTCATCCCTGTTCGTGTCTCCTACAGGGCCGTTATCCCCTCGATCCGGTTGGGAAGAGGATGAGCAACCGGCCAACAGCAATCCTACCAAGAATATCAGGCCAATAAAGGTTATTGTCAATTTTCTTAACATTTCACGTCACTCCTTATTAATTCTCGTAGAGGCAACACTCGGACCGGCTTCTCCAATTAAAAAACCATGAAGCCGGCCCCACCTCCTACAGGGGACATAACCTTCATGGTTAAATTCAAACAGATGAAGTTATAGTAAAAATATTGTGAAAAACGACAAGGCCTTCATGACCTGATTACCGTTATTATATAAAATGGCTTCGCTCATTGTCAATGCTTCAAGAACTCTATACTTGATATTTTTCCCACAAGATTAGCCCTCTTACAATTTTTAAAGCATCATACAAGGTTTTTCGAATAATAAATAATAGAGAACTTCCCTATTTGTCAACCTTTAACGATCACTTCGTTAAGCTTCTGCCGGATGCTAATAAGCTCTCTTTCCAGAGCTGATTTCATTCCCTGTAGTTTTGCCAGTACATGCTCAACCTGTGATTTTACCCCGGCAACTTGCTTTTGGGAATTATTAATCTGGTTCTGCACCGCCCAATCGGCAAAAATCCCGTCAAAGAAATAATCGGCAAACCGTAGAAAACCGTCCACTTGTATTTGGATGTCCCTATCAATAGTTATATCGGCCAGTTCCGTACGGAAGCGGCTTAGCAGAACTTGCAGTTCTTCGATCTGCTCTTGAGCATCATCAAGATAGGAATGCTTCACCATTCCGGAAAAGAAGCCTCCCCCAATCAGGTCGAAGGTTCCCCATCCTTCTGCTTTGTCCAATTTCTTTTCAATGGATTCCAGCCGGTTCAAGGCTGCCTGACCGGCACTGATCGCCTCATTGATTTCCCGGTGCTGGATTTTTAAGTAACTTAACCTTTGTTCCAATTCACCTATAACAGCAGCTTGTTCCGGGTCTTTAATTTTCAGCAGTTCCGCTTTTTGGGCCAGCACCCTTTTGTATTGCTTCTCACAGTCTTGCAAGTACTTTAACTCTTCTTCATACCAGTAAATATCCCGGTTTACCGCATTCAGTTGGCTTACCACCGTATCATGTTTTACAGCGGCAGCATAGGCCTCTTCTCTTTCCTTGTCCAGCTGCTCATCTTTCCTGCCGATGACTGTGTAGAAAAAGGCTGCCAGACTTCCCTGCTCAAGCCGGTCTACATCCCCCTGCTCCTTTATCCGCAAAGATTTTAGCCTTTTCTCCTCCTCCGCCAATTCCTGTTGCTGTGCTTTCAGGCTCCTAAGCATGGCTGTAAGTTTATGCTTTCTTCCTACCTGTTCCTGTAACCGCTCTAATTCAGCGTTGTATCTATCCACAAAAATCTGCCCTCATTTCTCTATTCACTTTTGAACTTTTACTACCTAATGCCACACTTATATCATACCAAACCTACAAATAATGAGGACTCCAAATAACAACCATATATTTTGTCCATCAGGATCGCCTTTTCCGTCATCTCTTTCATGGTGATGTTTTACGCCGGGAGCGGATTGTCGACTTGTCAAGACGGATTTGCCGGCAGACAAGCAAGCATACACTTTTTGTATTCATCCAGTTGGGCTCTTCTGCCAAGTCGTTCAGCATGGAGTATTTCTATGGCTAGCTGTTTTATTTTATTCAGAGGCGGTCCCCCGAGAACGTGAATTATATCAGCTAAGTACAATCCTTCTTCCGGATCGTGGGTGACAAACAAACAGAGGGGCTTTTCCTGACTCCAATAGGCCAGTATATAATCCATCAATAACTTCTTTAACTTGTAATCCAAGCCTTTAAAGGGTTCATCCAAAAGCAAAACGTCACCTTGGTAAGCAAAAGCCCTGGCTATGGCTACCCTCTGCTTCATGCCTCCACTTAACTGGTCAGGAAAATAGTTCTGAAATTCGGTCAAACCTACTAAAGAAAGATATCGCTCTGCCAGGCCGTCCGCCTCTTTTTTATCCTTATATCTATTGGTTAAGACGAACATGATGTTTTCTTTTACCGTGGCCCAGGGAAGGAGACGGTCTTCCTGAAACACATAAGCAATTCTCCGGTTGCTTACCCCCTGAATATGACCCAGTTCCGGCTTCAAAAGCCCGGAAATAAGCTGCAGTAAAGTAGTTTTTCCACAGCCTGAGGGACCAAACAAGCAATGAATTTTATCCGGTGTAAATGTGATGTTAAAATTATTTAGAACTATGAGCTCTCCAAAACTTTTTGACAGGGAATTAATTTGAATACTTTCCATGGCCAAACCCTCGTTTGTTCAATCTATTTAGACAGTAAGCGAATAATTTTTCCAGGTTCAGGCTTAAAATGATTACTACTAAAGTCCAGGCAAAGAGACCGCCGGAATCCAAGTAAATTTTGGCACTGTACAATTGACTGCCGATGGCGGACTTAGGGTGACTTAAGACTTCAGCAGCTACACTTACCTTCCAGCCAAGGCCTAATGCGGTAATCAAGCCGGCTGTGAAATAGGGCAGTATCGCCGGCAAGTAGATCTTGTGCCAAATGGCCAATTTACTGACACGGTAAACATGGGCCATTTCCAACAGTTTTTGATCTACGCTCTTAATCCCAGCCACTGTATTAGTCCAGATGATGGGAAAACACATTAAAAGACAAATAAAAACAGGAGCAACAGAGGATGAAAACCAGATTAAGGCAATGATGATAAATGAAATAACGGGAGTTGATTTGATCGCAATTATTAACGGTTGGAGCAACTCGTAGCACAGCCTGTTCCAACAGGCAATGACGCCAAAAATAACACCTGTCAAGACGGAAAGAAGGATGCCCCAGCCTACCCGGTACATACTGAAAGCCACTGCCTGCCAAAAAGAAGCCTCCTGAACCAGTTGACTCAGCCGGTTGAGTACCTGCCAAGGAGAGGGTAGGTAAACTTCTCTTTGGATAACCAGGTAAGCAAGCTGCCAGACAAGCAGGTAGAAGAGAAGAACTGCCAAGTTTTTCAGGAAAGCTTTACTCTTTGTCATAATAAAAATCTTCATCAGCCAATTGGCCCCCAATGGAACTAGGTTCAAAGTCGTACAGGATTTGGTAATACTCATCCAGAGAGGCTCTGGCGTCTTGAGCTTCTAAAAAGACAATATTGCAATAAGGAATTGCTGCCTTGGCAATGGCGGCATTTGGCAGTATACCGTGTTTTTCCATTAGTTGTGCCGCTTCTTCCAGGTGGCTTTCCTCATTGACAAAAGCTACTGATTCCCGGTACTCGGCCAGGAATTGCCCGAAGGCCTCTTTATTGCCGGCAACGAATTCCTTTTGCACTACAATACAGCCCATGGGCAGCTCAAAATTCCCGGTTGTGGTTTTTTGCCATTCTTCATTGATATCTAATGCAATGCGCAAGTTCTGGTTTCGTATTAGGGCAGTAGTAACATGAGGCTGGGGCAAAAGGCCGATCTTCATATCACCTGCTGCTAAAGCCGCTGCCAAGTCACTGTGTTGGATAAAATAATTGATTTTCACGTCCACATCCACTTCCAACCCGTGGTGTTTGAGCAGGTATTGCATGACGAAGTCCGGGGTAGCCCCCTTACCGCTGATCCCGAGCTCTTTTCCCCGTAAATCCTCGACAGAATTGATTGCTCCGGTTTGATCTAATAGGTATAGTGTTCCTAATGTATTAACTGCCGCCAGTTGGATTTGGCCTTCCGTTCTGTTATATAATAACAAAGCCATGTTAGTAGGAAGAGCAGCCACATCAATTTCCTTGTTGATTATTTTCGCAACCAGGTCGTCGGGACCGGCCATCAATGAAAACTCATATTCGGCAGCAGAAGTTCCCCGGTCATTAGCTTCCATGAGTCTAACCATTCCCATCCCGGTAGGCCCCAGTAAACTGCCAATTCTAATCCTGGCTTTTTCCAACCCTTCGGTAGGCTGGGTACTAACGGGCTCTCCTTGGGAATCGGCAGCCGGTTGATTGCAAGCTGCTAAAGAAATACATATAAGCCCCAGAAGCAATAAATAAAAAATGCGACGGTGTTTTCTCAATTTTGTTTCCACCTCCGGTTTTTATTGTTTGCTCCATTCTCATCATCAGGCTTTAAGCCTTCGCCCCTGTTCCGCCAATTCCCGTTGCCGGGTTCCCAGACTTTCGTACGTAGCTGTAATATTACGTTTTTTCCTCACCTGCTCCTGCGATCATTCAATTCTGCACCATACCCGCTCATTGAAGTTTACCTTAGACTCTCTATTAGTTTTTTGAATTTCCCGACCGGCTCTCATACCTTTATCATACCAAATCTACAAAGAACAGGAACCCCAAACAGATAAAATAAGCCCGATACCATAGAACCTTATGATATCGGGCATCACTTCAATGGTGGACGTGAAGGGACTCGAACCCTCGGCCTTCTGAATGCGAACCAGACGCTCTCCCGGCTGAGCTACACGCCCTTTATTTATGTTTATTTTAACACCCTAGCCCTGAACATTCCATACCTAAATTCCAGGCTTACCGTATATCACCTTTATGCCTGTCTTTAACTATCCTCAATGAGACTCCTGGCTGCCGTCAATGCCAGAACCTCATTGGAACCGTCCTCAATCAAAGCGGCTCTGGCATCTCTAAAGAGCTTTTCAATGTAATACTCTTTGCTGACCCCGTATCCGCCGAATAACTGCACTGCTTCGTGGGCAATCTCAAAAGCCGCATTAGTGCAATAGACTTTGGATAAAATTGAATACCTGGTTACCGGCGGGAAATTGCTCAGGTTGTAATTCATGGCCGCCCTGGAGATGGCCCGGGCCGTCTCCACTTTTTGAAACATATCGAACAGCTTCTTTTGCACCAGTTGGTGTTCACACAAGGGTTTACCCCCCTGGATCCTGACTTTGGAGTAAGCAAGAGCTTCTTCGAAAGCCGCTCTGGCCACCCCGGTGAAGATGGCTCCCATAGTGGCATTGGCCAGGGCCAAAGTAGCATCCAGCATGGTTTCGTAAATATCAGGTTCAACCAGCATCAAATGTTTTGGCAGGCGCACATTTTCAAAAATAATCTCCCCTTGAGGTAATTCCCGCTGTCCCAACTTATCCAGGCAACCGCCCTTGGACACTCCCGGCAGGTCCAGGGGTACAATAGCCACGCCGCCTCCCGCCAAGCCCATTGATTTATCGATATTTAAAAACAGCAAGGCATGGGTGGCGTTAGGGCCGTTGGAAACCCACAGGGACTTTTGCCCGTTGATGATCCATTCATCCCCCTCAAGTCTGGCCGATACCTGACCGCTAATTTCCGGTGCCTTAAACCAGGGCATACCCACGGTCAATTGGTCTGATCCATGATCGGGTTCAGTAATGGCCCAGCAACCTACCATACTGTTGTCCGTCGCCCTGACAAAGGGAAGGATAATCTCTTCAATGACTTTGTCTTCAGGTACCAGGGAGGCGAAAGTTGCCGGGAAACCGTCAACACCGATGGCTACGGCAAAACCGGCACTGCCCCAGCCCAGTTCCTCCCAAAAAATGTGTAGTTCCAGGGGAGACAAGCCCATGCCCCCGTAGGTATCGGGCACAAAGACCGTATGATAACCCAGCTCTTTCATCTGTCTCATACAGTCCCAGTAAAGAGAACCTTCCTTGAATACTTCTGCCGGGTCGGGTAATTTATCCAAAGCGATAGCCGCGGGGCGTAATACTTCCTTGGCAAATTGCCGTACCGACTTTTTAAGGTCTATTTGTTCATCAGTTAAATCTGTATTCAACTCCAAATAGTCCATCCCCATCCTCCTTTCCTTTTACAGTTGATAAACATTCTCGTGAGCAGGGTCAAAATTATCCCTTAAGACCCGTTCCAAATTCTTTTCGGAAGCTGTTTTGGGAATTTCATCTACTACCTGCAGGTAAGAAGGAATGGCATTCCGTTCCAACCCGGCTATACATGCCTCCCTGATTGAATTGGGATCAATCCCTTTCCCGGGGAAAGGAACCACAGCAGCTACGATATCACTTTCTCCCGGTGCGCCGGAAGCAGCGGGTATCCCGTAAACACAGACATCGCTGACGTCAGGATGCTGGGCAATAATCCTTTCAATATAGTCCGGTTGGATAAACTCTCCTTGCCTCCTGAGTCCTCCTCCCACGCGAAAATCAAAATAGAGCCAGCCTTCTTCGTCGGTATGACAAATATCCCCGGTTCTTAACCAACCGCCCCTGGTCTTCTCTTCGGAAGCCTCTTTATTACCGTAGTAATCGACTTCCGTATTGCCCCTGACCATCCGGCAGATGAGTTCCCCTTTTTCAAAAGGTGCGCACTCACTGTCATCCTCCCGGACTACTTTCATTTCCATCACTCCGGGCAGCGGTTTACCGAAAGAGCCGATTGGACCTACTCCGGGCGGGTTATGGGCAAAACCGCCTTCAACGGCGCCGTACCACTCGTGGATTTTAACATTGAAACGCTCCTCAAAATCTTTCCAAATGGCAGGCGGTGTGCCGGCGCTGATGACTAGCCGGACAGGATTATCATGGTCATTGGGTTTGACCGGTTCACTGTAAATACCCATCATCATACCTCCCAGGAGGGAGAAAGAGGTACAGCCATAGCGGCGGGCTATATCCCAAATCCTGGTCTTGGTAAATTTGTGGCTGAACACTGCCGGAATGCCCAGGGCCAGAGAAGGCATCAAAGTTACAGCCTGAGCATTGCCATGGGTTAAAGACAGTCCCGTGTACAAGATATCATCTTGATTGTACTGCCAAATCTTTTGGGCGAAGAAGATATACATCCCCAGGCGATCTTCCTTGATGGTAACTCCTTTGGGATTGCCTGTCGTTCCGGAGGTATAGATAATCTCAATGGGTCCGGAAAGATCAGTTTTCCTGTCTGCCGGGGGACCTACTTCAGGGCCGGCCAGAATCTCATTCAAATTGGGATAACCCGGTACCACCACCTCGCCGCAGGCCGGCCGGTAAGCCACCCCCAAAACGGGACAGTTATCATTGCCGGGCAGGGCTTCCACTAAATCATCCAGTAAATCAGCGGTGGTAAAAACTCCTTTTGCCTCTGAATTCTCCAGTTGATACCTGAGTTTGTCTCCTTTTGAACGGGGATCAATGGGCACCATGACGGCCCCTGTAGCCGAAGCGGCAAAAAAGGCATAGACGAACTCGGGATGGTTGGCCATCACAACCGCAAATTTATCTCCGGCACCGATTCCTTTTTCTTTTAACCAGTGGGCCAGCTTGCAGCCCTTAACAAAAATATCCCGGTAAGTTACCGTTTCTTCCGGATCATCTCCATATTCAAAAGTCAGAATCTTAAAGTCCGGTCTCTTCTGGGCCATAGCCTCCATCATAAAGGAAAAAGTCAAAGGCTTATCAGTCATACTCATTATATTTCCTCCTTCTCCAATCCTTATCTGGGCAACCCATATTTGTCGCAAACCGCCGGGTATGCTTCATGTAAAGGTTTCAATAATGGCAACAGTTTCATAACCTTAGTCATAGACCCTTTGGAAGTAATCAGCTTTTTCGCCAGAGCAGCAGGTAAAGACACTTCTTTTAACCAGAATTTATGGGCCGTATCACCGCTTAAAGCCATCTCCACATCGGGTTTTAGATCCTGCTCCCCGGTAAATACCCCCTCCGGGGTCACCCAAAGTATCCCTGCCGGATCCGATAAGATATATTTAATCTTGAGTTCTGCCCCTTTAAATTTACTGCCGTTGTCCGGGTCATCCAGCAACTGCTGCCACAAATTCCCCAGAACTTCATACATTTGTTCCGTATCTTTGAATATAGCCATTGGTCATCCTCCTTGTCATACTTTTTCAAAAATATGAATCGTCATGGCTGCTTCCTCATAACCGATATTGCCTCCCCCGTTTTCCGTCAGGCCAATCCTGGCTCCCTCTACTTGGCGAGGGCCTGCTTCCCCTCTCAGTTGCGTGACTATTTCGTAAATTTGAGCCAAGCCGGAAGCTCCGATAGGATGGCCCCGGGATTCCAGACCACCGGAAGTATTAATGGGAAGCTCACCTCCTAACTTGGTGGCTCCTGAGGCGGAAAATACACCTCCTTCACCGGGAGAACAAAAACCCATTACCTCCAGTTGATGCAGTTCCCCAAAAGCCGTGGCATCATGCAATTCCGCCAGGTCAATATCTTCCGGACCTAAACCCGCCATTTGATAGGCTTGCCTGGATAATCGTTCTCCGATGTCTTGGCCGTCCAAAGGGCGATCCTGCCCGGAACCCAACACTGAAGCCAAAATTTTTACGGGACGGGGGTTAGCCAGCCTCTTTAAGTAATCTCCGGAGCAGAGAACAGCCGCTGCGGCACCGTCGCCTACGGGAGAACACATGGCCCGTGTCAGAGGATAGGAAACTAAGGGATCATTCAGGACCTCCTCCACCGTCATATTTCTTTGGATCTGGGCCAGAGGATTCAGGGAGCCGTGAAAATGATTCTTGGCGGCAATAATAGCTAATTGCTCCTGGGTGCTGCCAAATTGCTCCATATGCCAGCGAGCTACCGAAGCGTAAATATCCATAAAAATGCTCCTGCCTTGACCGGGCTGGTCTTTTCGGTTTTCACCCCCACCGCCTAATGCCTGGAGCAGTTTGATTTGCTCGGGCCATCCTTCCACATCTACACAGGAAGCATAAGATTTAAGCGATAACAGCTTATCCTCATGGGTAATCTTCTCCGCTCCAATTGCTAAAGCTACATCATACATTCCCCCGGCTACTGCCTGGTAAGCTAGATGAAAAGCAGTGGAAGCACCGGCACAGGCATTTTCCACATTAACAATAGGGATGCCTTGAATACCCAAGGGCCGCAAAGCTACCTGACCTCGAATCGAATGCTGGTTGCTGAACATTCCCCAGAAAGTGTTGGAAAAATAGGCCGCCTCCAGATCATTGGGCTTTAAGCCACAGTCTTGCAACACCAATCTCACTGCTTCGGCAGTCAATCCTTTAACAGTGGCGTCCGGGTATTTGCCAAACCGCATCATTCCTACCCCGGCAACAAACACATCTCTCATCCGATTTCACCTCCTTGCCCGTTAATCATGATTGGAATATCTTTTGGCAATTTGTTCCCCGTAGCGATCGATGATGTCCGCCATTTCCATGAGCACTTCATAAGTTTTTTCTTCTTCCGCTTCTTCAACGCCCCAGCTGAGGTAATGCTTGTCTGTCCACCAATCATCATCGACCTTCAAAACAGGCTTCCCGCCCCCGGCAAAACTTAAAAAGTGGGTAGGAATGGTTCTGAACATGGTATTCATAAAATCCGCATAGGCAAATTTCCTGTTCAGGGTCTCCCTGCTGTACCAGACTAATTCACCGGTTGGACCCAAAGGAATGCCCAAAATACAAGTAGTTCCCGGCAAATATCCCAACATGGCAGCGGCACCCCCGGTGGAACCCTGTACCCGGTTATCAACGTTGTATTGCCAGGCAGCGGCGGCACCCCAGTCGCAAACGATACCGGCATCAAGTATCTTCCAGTTGCAGGAGGGTCCCCCGGCAATCAGGCCCATTCCCTTGTTTTCCCTGGTATAAAGATTAAACTCTTTACAAGTCTTGAAACCGCAGGCACCACAATCCCAGGCCAACTCGGAAACTGAAGCATCAACACCTGCCAAAACCAGTACCGGTGGATTGCCCCGGTCATAGTTTTCTTTGAGGGTCATGTAATCCCAGTAAACAAATTGATTGATTTTGGCCATAGCTCCCAGCATTTCGATGATAGGCACCAAATCTTCGTCAGTAATAATTTCCGTCTGAATTTTCAGTCTTCCGGTAACGGTAGGTGCCTTGTAGATGGCCTGGACCACACTCTTAGCAACATTTAACAGGTTTTCCCGAACAGCTTCTTTGCCGTCAATCCTGGCCATGCTCGTTACCCTCCTCCCGCTTGGGTATCCATTTCCGGTAGTCAAAAGTAGTCACGGTGCGCGGTGTAATATACTGTTTTCTGGCATTTTCCATGACCTTGCCCATGTTAATCAGGTGATAATCAGGATTGATGTCTACAAATGGATTTTTAGCCAGTGTTGCCACGGGAATGCCCACCACAAAACC
>JAAYOX010000250.1 GCA_012520135.1 Clostridia bacterium | reverse complement strand
TCCGGCAGTTGGAAGCGGCGGTGGAGGAACTGGAACGGTTAACCGGGGTTTCTTTCAGCGAAAAAAAGCTGGACGCCATTGCCGATAAAAGCAGGCAGGTCACCACTATCTGGCGTGAAATCAAGGATTTATGTGCTGCCAAGCCATCTCCTTTGAATGCTCCCGATTTATTTATTCATATGGCCCCCATTGTGGTGCTCCGGGGCACTGATACGGGGATTAAATACTATTCCACCCTGAAAAAAGAAGTGGAGCAGCGAGTACAGGACGGGGTAGGAGCCCTGGAACAGGAAAAAGTCCGGTTGGTCTGGGACAATATCGCTATTTGGCCTCATCTCTTCCGTTTTTTCAAAATGTTTTCGGAGCGGGGCGCCTGCTTCGTCGCCGACACTTATACGGGAGGCTGGGCCATGGAATTTTCCGAAGGCAGTTCCATGGAGACGCTGGCCACTACTTATACGGAAGTATTCCTCAACAGGTCCGCTAAGTTTCGGGCCCGGCAAATCATTGACCAAATCCGGCAGTTTGATGCCGATGGGTTTGTCATGCATTCTAACCGGTCATGTAAGCCTTATTCTCTGGTCCAAGAGGTTATCCGCCGGCAGGTAATGCAGGAAACAGGAGTCCCCGGGCTAATGGTGGAAGCGGATATGGCAGATCCCCGGGCCTACGCTGAGGAACCCACCCGGAACCGGGTGCAGGCATTTTTGGAGACCTTAGGTGCTTAGGAGGGAAAAGAAATGACAGTCTATGTTGGAGTTGACATCGGCTCCCTAACCACCAAAGTAGTGCTGGTAAATAAAGAGGGTCAGCAATTGGGCAGGGCTACGGCCCGAACTGGCTACAGCGGGAAAGACGTAGCCCAAAGGCTGACGGAAGAACTGCTGGAGGAGCGTTCTTTAACTGCCGGAGATGTTGGGGCTACCGTGGCCACCGGTTACGGCCGGGTAACTTTTCCCGCCGATCGGGAGGTATCGGAAATCACCTGCCAGGCCAAAGGAGTTGCCCATTTGTTTCCCCAAGTGGCTACGGTGATTGACATTGGGGGCCAGGACAGCAAGGTGATCCGGGTCCTACCGGGAGGAAAAGTAATTGATTTTGCCATGAACGATAAATGCGCAGCCGGCACCGGCAGGTTTCTGGAAGTAATGGCGGGAGCGCTGGAAGTAGACTTGGACCAAGTCGGACCTCTGGCTATTAAAGCCAACAAGGTATGTGCCATCTCCTCCTTCTGCACCGTCTTTGCGGAATCCGAGGTAATTTCCCACGTTTCCAGAGGTACCCCCAAGGAGGAAATCCTGGCAGGTATTTGTGATGCGGTGGCTTCCAGGGTGGCAAATATGACCGAGAGAACGGGCCTGGAACTACCGGTAGTATTCACCGGAGGGGTAGCCAAAAATCAGGGGGTGGCCGCTGCCTTAAGCCGCCATCTGGGTACCGAATTAATGATCCCGGCAGATCCCCAGGTAACTGCCGCTTTGGGAGCGGCCTTGTGTGCAGCAGGGTTATAAAATCTATATTCGTTAGCTTAGGGAGGACCAGTTCCTCCCTTTATGTTTGAACCGGGTTAATTTGTATTTAGAGTTTTATTTTTAAAATAACCTATTGAAAGTCTTTTAAAATCAATTATGTCAATAGTAATTATTATGCATAAAGTCTTGGTCAAATAGAGCCGAGCCTTTATAAAAACAGAACCATGTTTTCCGGCTTAAGAGAGCATCTGATGGCTGCGAAGAAACGGGGGTTGAGAAGTTATTTCTCTTGACAAAGAAGATATCCTAATATATTTTGGTATCAGAGGTACATGTTCTTAGAAGTTCAATTAATTGACTAAGTTGTGTTTCCGAGCTGTCAAACCTGCCAAGGATACTTAATGGGTTGGCAGCCGCCGGTGAAAGCCGGCCGGGGTATAATTGGAAACGGTTATGCCTTACCATGGTGTACAAGGAAACTGCTATTAATATTTGCCAATGATAGCCGCTTTTCCGTATGCCGTGGGAAAGCGGCTATTATAGTTTCCTAGGGTGCTTTCTGGTTAAGTGTATTGGAGATAAAAGGAGGAACCTTTGTGAAAAGCCGGGTGTGGAGTTTATTTTTCTTATTACTGGTAGGTTTATTTGCTTTAGCAGGCTGTAATCAGCCCGGAGCGGGGCCGGAACCCGTAGGGGGAGCAGAAGAGGGTGCAGTTAAAAAGACCCTGGTGATCGGTGCGGCAGCCAGCCTGAATGAGGCATTTACAGAACTGGGTCGGCTTTTTGAGGCTCAAAATCCCGGTTGGAAAGTGGAATTTAGTTTTGCCGGTTCCGGTAACTTGAAAACCGGTATTGAACAGGGTGCTCCCCTGGATGTCTTTGCTCCGGCGGCGGAGAAACAGATGAATGAACTTCTTGATTCCGGTCATATTGATCCAAATACCGTTAGGCTCTTTGCCAAAAATGAATTAGTGATGGTTGTACCCCAGAACAGTTCCGTAAATTCACGGGAGGAAATTATCCACTTGGACATAATTGCTGTGGGGGAACCGGAGAGTGTACCGGCAGGTCAATACGCCAAGGAAAGCTTAACTAACCTGGGTTATTGGGAACAGCTTGAGGGCAAACTTGTCTTTACCAAGGATGTCAGGCAAGCCTTGTTTTATGTAGAGCGGGGTGAAGCTGATGCCGGATTTGTTTATGCTACCGATGCCGCCAAAAGTGAGACTGTCCGCATTGTAACTCCAATGCCTGAGGAATCCTATCAACCGGTCCTTTACCCCATTGGCATTTTGTCCAATGCCGGAAACCGGGAAGGAGCAGAAATGTGGGTGGAATTGGTTACCGGTGATCAAGGACAAGGGGTGTTAAGCAAATATGGTTTTCAGAAGCCATAGTAGCGCCAGTCCGGGAAACCTCCTGTCCCGGATTGGCACCGGCTGTTTCCTGGGGATTTGGTTTCTTTTTATCCTTGTTCCTTTTCTGTCCCTTTTTTTGCAGCTCACCGGTTTTGATATGGGACTTCTGACAGGAAGCACTTTGGCCATAAGGGCAGTTACCACCAGCTTTACCACGACAGCCGTAAGTTTAATGATTCTTGTGGTGGTAGGTTTACCGACTGCTTATTTAATGGCTAAGCATGAGGGGTCCCTAACCCGTTATGGAGAGGTCTTGCTGGATTTGCCCATGGTATTGCCCCCGGCAGTGGCCGGAGTGCTTCTGCTGCTGGCTTTCGGTCGAAACGGTTTAATCGGCTCCCTGCTAGCCAAACAGGGGATTACCGTTACATTTAGCTGGTTTGCAGTGGTATTGGCCCAGTGTTTTGTGGCCGGACCTTTATTTGTTAAGAGTGCGATTAACGGATTTAGGGCTATTGACCCGGAACTGGAAGAAACAGCCCTGACTTTGGGGAAATGCCCCTGGCAGGTCTTTTGGCAAGTAACTTTTCCTTTGGCCCTGCCCTCCTTAACCAGCGGTTTAGTGATGGCTTGGGCAAGAGCCTTAGGGGAATTTGGGGCTACTATTATTTTTGCCGGTAATTTTCCCGGGAGGACCCAAACATTACCCCTGGCTATTTACGTGGCCATGGAAAATAATTTTGCCCTGTCGATGGGCTTATCGGCTTTAATGGTGTTAATCTCCTTTTTTCTGTTAACTTTGATAAAATTGTTGGAGCGGAAAGATGCCGGGAGGTTTCGTGGTGCTAAAGGTTAAAGCGGAAAAAAAGCTGGGTTCTATGGTATTTTCTTTTGATTTGGAATTGCCCTTTGGTATTACGGCGGTTCTGGGTCCCTCCGGTTCAGGCAAATCTACCCTGTTGAAGCTGGTTGCCGGTATTTTGGAACCGGAGGAAGGGGAGATAAAGCTTAAAGAACAGGTCTTCTTTCGCAAGGCCCCTCAGGAGAAAAAACACTATTCATTACCTCCCTACAAGAGGCGAATTGGTTATGTCAGCCAGAATTATGGTCTTTTCCCCCATTTAAATGTGGAGCAAAATATTACATTTGGTGTTCAAGGTAATAAACCGACCGTTCCAGTAACTAAGATGTTGGATTGGATGCGCCTGTCCGGCCTGGGAAAAAGGCGAATACACCAGTTATCGGGAGGCCAACAGCAACGTGTTGCTTTAGCCAGGGCATTGATGACCGGTCCTTCCCTGCTATTATTGGACGAGCCTTTCTCTGCTTTGGATAATTTAGTCAAGAATAAGCTCCGGCAGGACTTAATGGGGATTCACCGGGAATTGGAGCTACCGATTATATTTGTTACCCATAACCTTGACGACGCTATGGTGCTGGGCGATTACATCGTTATTATTGATGAAGGCAGAGTTCTCCAGATAGGAAGAAAACAGGATGTCTTTTCCCGGCCAAATAGCATTCAGACCGCCAAATTATTGGGCGTAAGAAACTTTATCCATGGCATGGTAACCGGGCATGATGCTGTAAAGGAAAGAATGTTCATTGACTGGGACGGTAAGAAATTAGCAGTACCATGGGCTGAAGGAGTCCAATTGGGCCAAAAAGTTACTTATGGGATTCGAGGGGAAAATATTAATGTGGTAAAAACCAATCAAAACCAGCAGTTGGAGCCGGAGTTAACAACGAACCTTTTCTCTGCTCAAATTGTGGACACAGTGCAAGGCTTGATGGGCTATCGCTTGGTGCTTTCCTTTGCCCATACCTCGCGAAAAATGGAGATAATTGTTTCCAATGCCGGTTATGAAAGACATGTTAAAGGGAAAAAGGAAATTCAAGTGATTTTTGAACCGCAATTTTTGTGTCTGTTGCGATAAACATAGGGGAGGCTATAGATTGGTCTATACTTGTATACGGGAAGTATTTGTTGTATAATAAACCCAAAGTGAACATTTTCATATTCTCCGAGTTCATGATTCTACGGATTTTCTAAGAATCATGAGCCTGGGTTTTAAACCCACAGGGTACGGCTGGAAACGGCAGTGCCTCCCGGATTGGAAAGGAGAGAGAGTCGATTTGGACATTGAAATCCTTGTTTTCCATCCTGGGAGACAGGGATTTTTTGTTAGTAAGGACGATGGCCCGGTTATCAAGGAAAGGGGATGGACCATGAAGGAAATTGTTTCATTGCAGGAGGCACAGGGGATTTTACTCAGTCACTGTCAGCAGGTGGGAACGGAAGAAGTGGAACTTCATGATGCTTTGGGACGGGTATTAAGCGAAGATCTAAAGGCCGGGGAAAACATTCCTCCTTTTGCCCGTTCCCCTTATGATGGCTATGCCTTCCGGGCAGCGGACACGGCCACGGCAACCAGGGAGCAGCCGGTGCTATTGTCGGTCATCGAAGAAGTGCCGGCAGGTTACGCCCCCCAAGCCAAAGTGGGACCTGGAGAAGCCGTAAAAGTATTAACCGGTGCCCCGATTCCGGAAGGAGCGGATGCGGTGGAAAAGTATGAAGTCACCACCTTAAAGGGTAATCAGGTAGCTATTTACTCCGGTTTTGAACCGGGGACCAATGTGATTCCCGCCGGGGAAGAT
>JAAYOX010000249.1 GCA_012520135.1 Clostridia bacterium | reverse complement strand
GGTCTGCCTAAAGTACCGGCTGCTAACAAAATTGATATTGATGAGAACGGAGTCATTACCGGTCTGTTCTAAAGTTTTACCGAGCACCCTTCAATGGGTGCTTTTTTATATTGTTGGAAGTAAATATTATGCTATTAGAGATTGCACAAGAACCAGAATATTTGCTAAGATAACCTTGATGGTATCCGATGGGAACCATACATCTTTATACCACAAGGGCAAAGCCGCTTGGATCAAATTTGACCGAGACGGGGAGGGTTGATTGATGTAGTTTTACGCCTTCCGCATTGTCGGAAGGCGTTTTTCGTGGAAAAGGTCGTAATCCTGGCAAGGATATGGTCGTCTGGTGTCGAATTATTTCTCATTCATAGTATTCTGAGGTGATTCGACTTGAAACATATTGGACGGCGGGCTTTCCTAATTGGAGCGGCGGGACTGTCTTTAGTTGGTATACTAAAACCACAATTGGTGGCCGATTGGGTTAGTAAGCAACCGGAAGCAGTACAGGAAGAACAGGAGGAACAGGTAGAGCCGGCGGTTGCTCCGGAACCAAAGCCTGTGGACTGTGATTACATCCTGACCAATGGAACGATTGTTGATGGCATGAGCAACAAGGCTTTCCAAGGCAATGTGGCGATTAAGGGACAAGAGATTGCAGCCATAGGGGATTTTACCTGGACACCGAGGGCTAAAGTAATTGATGCCACCGGCTTATTGGTTACCCCCGGTTTCATCGATTTACATACTCATACGGAAAACTATCATCGCCAAAATGGTCAAGCTGAAATGATCCTGATGCAGGGGGTTACCACTCATATTGGGGGAAATTGCGGTACTTCAGTTAGTTCTATTGAAGAACATTTATCCGGCATTGAGGCTACGGGAGTTAATGTGGGGCTGTTTGTAGGTTACAAAGTGCTTCGCAACAAATTTGTTGGGGAAGGGAAGACTACTAATGCCCAATTGGAAGCTATGCAAGAGAGACTTGCCCAAGGTCTTAGGGAAGGAGCTTTCGGTCTCTCGGTGGGACTTCAGTACTGGCCCCAGCATTATGCAACTACAGAGGAAATGATTGCCCTTTGTCAAGTATTGAAGGACGTGGGAGGGTTTTATTCAACGCATATTAGAAACGAAGAAAATCAGGTGTTGCCTTCTGTAGAAGAAGCTATCGAAATTGGACTTGCGGCTGGAGTCCCGGTGCAATACTGTCATATCAAAACCGCTCAAAAAGCTAATTGGGGTAAGATGCCCAAAGTGCTGGAATTAATAGAGGGAGCAGCAGAGAGTGGGTTAGATATTACCGGTGACGTTTATGGCTACACTTTCTCCAGTTTGGATTTAGACAGTGATCGGGAATCTATCAATGAAGATGATCTTCGTTTGGCACTTGGGCATCCTTTGGTTATGGTAGCCAGTGATTGCTGGTTGGATAAAAACGGAAAGTCAGCTCATCCTAGGACTTATGGAAACTACTCTCGCATTTTACGGCGATATGTTAGGGAAGAGAAGCTCCTGACCTGGGAAACCGCAGTAAAAAAGATGGCTGCTATGCCTGCTCGTAGGCTAGGGCTACATGATCGGGGCATTTTGGCTCCGGGTATGAAGGCGGACATTGCTGTTTTTGACGGTAATAGCATTACCGACTGTTCAACTCGTTCCCAGCCCAATATCTTGTCCCAGGGAATGCAATACGTTTTTGTGAACGGTCAACTGGCGGTGAAAGAAGGAGAACCGACCGGAACACTAGCCGGGCAGGTATTGCGAAGAGTATAATCCTTCGGCTACTAAGGAGGAAACAAGATTGAAATGCAAAGTGCTGGCACTGTTACGCTCCCAACAAGGGCCGGTTTCCGGGGAAGAGATTTCTCTCCAACTGGGAGTGTCGCGAACCGCTGTTTGGAAACATATTCAAACTTTAAAGGAAGAGGGCTATGAGATTATTTCCCAACCGGGGACAGGCTATCTCTTGAAGGAAGTGCCGGATTTACTGTTGCCGGGAGAGCTTGCCTATTTTTTGTCTGACAGCATTTTTGGCCAAAATATCGAATACTACAGGACGCTTCAATCGACTAACGAGCAAGCCAAGGCAGCTGCTGATCAAGGAGCGCCGGAAGGTACCTTGGTGGTGGCTGAAAGTCAGGAGGAAGGCAAAGGCAGGCTGGGACGCCAATGGTTTTCTCCGGAGGGAAGCGGTATCTATGCAACAGTGGTGCTACGCCCTCCTCTCAAACCGGAGCAGGCTCCCGGTTTCACTTTAATGGCGGCAGCGGCATTAGCCCAAGCTGTCCAACAGGTGACAGGAATGGCACCCGGCATCAAATGGCCCAATGACTTGTTGTTAGCGGGGAAAAAATTTTGTGGTATTTTAACTGAAATGAAAGCGGAAATGGACCGAATTCACTACCTTGTAATCGGTACCGGTATCAATGTAAATATGGACCCACAACTATTTCCGGCAGAATTTAGGGATACTGCTACCTCCATCAAGAAAGAATTAGGGCAGGAAGTATCTCGTATCCGGTTGTTGTCTGCCTACCTGAAATCGATGGAAACTCTCTATCGAATTTACCTGGAACAAGGATTGTCACCGATTATTGAAGAGTGGAAAGCATGGAGCATTACTTTGGGCCAGTCAGTTACCCTTACTTCGGGTCATGAGGTATTCCGCGGGCGAGCAATCGATATTGCCGGCAATGGTGGGTTGGTAGTATTAGGGGATAATGGAGAGCAGAAAATATTTCATAGTGGGGAAGTCACATTAAGAAACAAATAAAAGGGGGTTAACCCATGAAAATCAGAACCCGACAGATTGTGATTGCGGGTATCTTGGGAGCAATTGCACTATTATTAGGTACTACACCCTTAGGTTTTATTCCGGTTCCAACTCCGGCCGGTCACGCTACTATTATGCACATTCCTGCCATCATAGGTGCCATTATCGAAGGGCCGGTAGTAGGAGCTGCAATCGGATTGATTTTCGGTATCCACAGTTTGTTGCGGGGCGGCTCGGTCATGTTTGCTGATCCGATTGTGGCCATCCTGCCCAGGATCTTAATTGGAATTGTTGCTTATTATGCTTACCTGCCCTTTAAAAGAAATCTATTCCTGGCTTCTGCTGCGGCAGCTGTAGCAGGGACTTTAACCAATACAATCGGTGTTTTGGGTTTAGCTTACTTAAGAGGTTATTTGCCTACTGTGGAAGCTGCCGGGGCGATTGCAGTACTTCACGGCACCCCGGAAGTGATTGTGGCCGCTGTTTTAGTGGTGTTGTTAATCAAACCTTTAAAAGCAGCCCTTCCCCAATCGGGTAATTACGCGAAAAACGGTGGGATAAAAGATTGATCAATGTAAAAAAACCTAGTGAACGGGGAACTATAGTAAAGAAGGTGAAATTTTGTTATTAGCGGTAGATGTAGGCAATACCCATATTACTCTGGGAATTTATAAGGGGAAAGACCAAATCTGCCATTGGCGGATTTCGACTAACCGGAAAAAGACAGCAGATGAATATGGAATTTTGCTAAGGCAGCTTTTTGCTATTGAAAACCATAGTCTGGACGCCATCAATGCTGTGGCTTTATCATCGGTGGTACCCCCCTTGACCGCATCCATGGTAAAAATGTCTTTAGATTGTTTTGGTACCAAACCTCTTGTAATCGGTCCGGGAGTAAAGACGGGAATGCCTATCCGGTTTGACAACCCTAAAGAAGTAGGGGCGGATCGGATTGTCAACGGAGTTGCAGCTTTTCATAAATACGGAGGCCCGGTCATTGTTGTGGATCTGGGCACCGCTACTACTTTTGACGTAATTTCGGCTAAAGGCGAATACTTGGGTGGAGCGATTGCCCCGGGGGTGGGAATCTCCACGGACGCTTTATTCAGCTATGCCGCCAAGTTGCCTAGGGTCGAACTGGTTAAGCCACCCCATGTCATTGGGAAAACTACAGTGGCTTGTATGCAGTCGGGGATTATGTACGGCCTGCTGGGGCAAGTGGAAGGTATAGTGGCCAGAATGAAAAAAGAGCTTCAAAGCCAGGTGACGGTAGTGGCTACCGGTGGGTTTGCCTTTCTTTTTGAAGGAGAGCAAGGGGTAGTAGATCATGTTGATCCCTTTTTGACTTTGGAAGGCTTGCGGCTGATTCACGAAATGAATAAGGAGCTGTAATAGTTGAGGATTGGCGATGTAATAATACCAAATCGAGTAGTAGCCGCCCCTATGGCCGGTGTTACCGATAAAACCTTCAGGCTGCTGGCCAAGGAACAGGGATGTGGCTTGGTTTATACCGAAATGGTAAGTGCCAAGGCCTTGCTCCATAATAATCTGCGGACACAGGAATTGTTAAATATTGACGGGGAAGAGGGGCCTTTGGCGGTGCAACTGTTTGGTTCAGAACCGGAGATTGTGGCCCAAGGTGCAGTTCAGGCCCGGCAGGCGGGAGCAACCTTGATAGATCTGAATATGGGTTGTCCTGCCCCTAAAATTGTAAAAAACGGCGAGGGTTCTGCTTTAATGCAGAACCCTTCTCTGGCTCAGAGTATTGTAGCTGAAACAGTTAAAGCAGTCAATATTCCCGTTACAGTCAAGATACGAGCCGGATGGTGTGCTAAGACGATCAATGGAGTTGAGTTTGCCATCGCTATGGCAGAGGCGGGGGCCAAGGCAATCACTGTACATGGCAGAACCCGGGAACAATTTTATGCCGGCGAAGCTGACTGGGGTATTATCAGGCAGGTAGCGGAGGCAGTGGATGTCCCGGTCATCGGTAACGGCGATGTTTGGACACCTCAGGCAGCACTAAAAATGCTTAATGAAACAGGCTGCCAGGGAGTCATGATTGGCCGTGCCTCCCTCGGTAACCCTTGGATTTTTGCCAGGACTGTTACCTATTTGGAACAGGGAGTTCTGCTCCCTGAACCCACTCCGGCAGAAAGACTGGAGATGGCCCTGCGTCACCTGGAAATGGTGGTCTCCTTTAAGGGAGAACATGTAGGAGTGCGGGAAATGCGGAAACACCTGGCCTGGTATATTAAAGGCATGCGAGGAGCTGCCCGCATGAGGGAGCAAATCTTCACGGCGGAAACGGTCTCGCAGGTTAAGCAGATTATTGAGCAGTGGCAAAACAGCATTTCTTGAGCTACAGCAAACGGCAGGGAGTAAATTTATTTGGTCCGCACAAAAGGCCAACCGGTGTTAATCCCGGGATCCTCTGAAGCCCGGGATTAACACCGGTTGGCCATATGTAATATGTCAACTAATTTATTTAAACGGCAGCGATGCCGCATTTTTTTATTTGCACACCAAGTTAAAATCTGCTAAAATAAAATCCGACGTAATGTTCACAAACCTGTGCACAAAATTAGAGGGAGTGATGCACAGTGGATTTTTTCCGGATTGGGGAAAAACTAATTAGTAAACAAAAGATAGAGACCATGGTGGAGAAAATACTGCGATTACGGTCAGAGGGTTTTTCCCAGCAGGAAGTTGCTCAAAGGCTAAATGTGGATCGTACTTTTATTTCCCGTTTGGAGGGAATAGGAGAGGTACGCAAGGGCTCCCGGGTGGCCGTTGTAGGGTTCCCGATCCAAAATACAGAGGAAATAACTGCTGTGCTAAAAGAAGCCGGTGTGGATTACCAGTTGATTTGGACTGAGGCCCAGCGACAGCAGTTTATCCGGGATAAAGACGGACCTCAGTTGTTGGCGGACTTTCTGCAAAAGGTTACTGAAGTCAGGGAATATGACGTGGTAGTAATTCTGGGTTCCCAGTACCGGATTCGAGTGACAGAGGCCATGCTGGACCGTGAGGTGGTAGGCATGGTAATTGGGGAAACTCCGATTACGGAAGATGTATACGTGGACCCAGGGGAACTGCGGCAATTACTGCAAAACCTGGTGCGAGCAAAGAGGAAACCTTAGGAGGCAGATGATGATGAAAAGAATAGTCAGCGTTAGTCTTGGTTCCTCCAAGCGGGATTCCAAAGTTGAAACGGAAATCCTGGGGCAGAAAATTCTCATTGAGCGGATCGGCACCGATGGAAATAGAGAAAAAGCCATTCAATTGATTAAGGAATTGGACGGTAAAGTGGCTGCCTTTGGTTTAGGAGGTACAGATCTTTATGTCCAGGCAGGCAATCGCCGTTACCTTATTAGAGAGGCGGCTGGTATTGCAAAAGCTGCAGTGCAAACTCCTATAGTCGACGGCAGCGGCCTGAAAAATACCCTGGAACGTAAGGTGATCAATTACCTTTGGGAACAAGCCGGTATCAACCTCAAAGGAAAAAAAGTATTGATGGTCTGTGCTATGGACCGGTTTGGGATGGCGGAGAGTTTGGAAGCGGCCGGGGCAGACGTAACCTACGGTGACTTGGTATTTGTTTTAGGATTGCCTTTTCCGCTAAAGTCTTTGAAAGCTTTAGACCGGGTAGCAAGATTGCTGGCACCAATAGTGTGCCAACTACCTTTCAAATACCTGTATCCTACCGGTGATAAGCAAGATGAGATCAAACCAAAAAACTCCCATTACTATTACGAAGCAGATATTATTGCCGGTGATTTTCATTACGTAAAAAAGTTTTTGCCTGACAGCTTGCCGGGTAAAACGATCATTACCAATACCGTAACCAAAGGGGATGTGGCTATGCTTCAAG
>JAAYOX010000248.1 GCA_012520135.1 Clostridia bacterium | reverse complement strand
TGTCTATGGGGATAGTAGTGATCATTGGGGCTATTGCCTACCTGATGATTTCCGGTTTTAGTGGGAACTCCGGTTTTCAGGTAACCATCAATGATTTAGTGCAAAAGGGGAGCGACTATGATAATGAGTACCTGTTGGTAGAAGGTAAAGTATTGCGGGAAACCATCCAGTGGAATGGGGAGAAAATAGAACTCAGGTTCTCAGTCACCGACGGGGTCCATGTATTGCCGGTTATTTATTATGATGTGGCACCGGATAACCTGGATTATGAGGACGGTGCGGAAGCCATCCTCCGTGGACAATTCGACAGTGCCTCGGGAGTGTTTATCGCTGATAAAGTGGAAACCAGATGTCCCAGTAAATATGAAGCCGCGGAAGAATAGGACGGGTGCTGGCTGCACCTGTTACAGGACAGAAATGTTGGGAGGGTATCATGGCTGATTTAGGTTATTTGGCCCTAATTTTGGCATTGGCCGTTGCAGTTTATTCGTTAGTGGTTGCACTGTTTGGGGTGAAGTCCGGCGACAGACGGCTGGAAGAGAGCGCCAAAGGTGGAATTTTAGCGGTAGCTATTTTGGTAAGTGTTGCTTCATTGGCATTGGTTAACCTTTTGGTAAAAAGTGATTTCTCCGTTCTGTATGTTTACCAGTATACAAGCAGGAGTTTACCTTTGTTTTACAAACTGTCTGCTTTTTGGGCAGGCAACTCCGGCTCGTTGTTGCTATGGGCATTAGTGCTGACGATTTATGCTGCTATAGTGGCCTATTCACAGCGGCATCGCCATGACAAGTCACTGCCCTATGTTAATATTATTTTATTGATTAATACCGTGTTCTTTCTTTTTGCTCTGACTTTTCTGGCTAATCCTTTTGAAAGGACGCCGGTGCCTGTATCTGACGGGTACGGTCTAAACCCAATGTTGCAAAATCCGGGTATGGTAATCCACCCCATTACTATTTTCCTGGGCTATGTGGGTTTTGCGGTGCCCTTTGCTTTTGCTATGGCTGCCTTGATTACCAAGCAGACCGGTGATGAGTGGATTAAAGTTACTCGCCGGTGGTCGGTTATTGCCTGGATGTTTCTCTCTTTGGGTAACTTATACGGTGCCCAATGGGCTTATGTGGAACTGGGCTGGGGCGGTTTCTGGGCTTGGGACCCGGTGGAAAACGCTTCATTTATTCCGTGGTTGACGGCTACAGCCTTTATCCATTCGGTAATGATTCAGGAACGGAAAGACATGCTGAAAGTATGGAACATGGCTTTGATCATCATTACTTACCTGCTGACCTTGTTTGGTACTTGGTTGGTCCGCAGCGGAGTAATGACTTCGGTTCACGCTTTTGGCACTTCCGATATCGGTAATTTCTTCTTAGGTTTCATGGCTTTGATGACCTTTGCTTCTATAGGATTACTGTTATTCCGGATGGACAGCTTAAAGGACGGACGGGAATTTGAAGGCTACCTGTCCCGGGAGAGCAGTTTCTTATTGAATAACCTTTTATTGGTAGGCGGTGCTTTTGCCGTATTCTGGGGAACCATCTTTCCCCTGGTCTCCCAACTGGTACGGGGTGTTACCGTTACTGTGGGACCTCCGTTTTTCAACCAGGTGGCCGGACCGATCCTGTTGGCCATGATGCTTTTAATGGCTATTTGCCCATTGATTGCGTGGCGTCGTGCCAGCTTGGCCAAGACTCTCAGAAGCTGCATGTGGCCTTTGATTATTTCCATTCCGGCGGGAGTACTAATATATTTGACTTCCGGTGACAGTAGATTGTGGCCGCCCTTTGCCTTTACCGTCCTTATTTTTGTGGGTCTCACACACCTGAAAGAATTTATTGCAGGTGTGCGTATCCGGCACCAGCTGACTAAAGAAAGCTGGCTTACGGCTCTGTGGCGGTTAGTATCCAAAAACAGGAGACGGTACGGGGGGTATTTAGTCCATTTAGGCGTAGTACTTATTTCCCTTGCCGTTGTGGGTACCATGGGGTACCAGACCGATATTACCAAGACCGTCCATATTGGCGATACCATTGAGATCGAAGGATATACCTTGACTTACCAAGGTTTACGGGAGAAGCCGGAGGGCACCAATGTTGTAGTCTATGCGGACATGCCTGTAACCAAAAACGG
>JAAYOX010000022.1 GCA_012520135.1 Clostridia bacterium | reverse complement strand
TTAGCATCACTGCCAAAACCCGTATCAATAAGGAGCGGGCGCTGATCCTTGATCAGTACCATATTGGCACTGGGGAATTGCCGTTCAAAAAAAATAACTTCGGCTTCTTTCATGGGCTAGTCCTCCTTGTAAATACATTCTGCCTACTAAATCCTACTGACTGTCTTATGCCAATCTTGAACTTAATCTCATTGTTTCGGCCATTAGTTGTCAAATATATTATAACTTATTTACAGAATAGTTCAAATAAACCGACTATTATTCATTCCTAGCCAATGAAAAAGATAGCAGGAACAATTATCCGGCTATCTACTACCTTTATCCCTATTGTCTAGGTACATACTATTTGCTTAATGGCATTCAAATTTTCTCTGGCAACAATACGCCCTTTATTGATAAAACCGGGGATTTTGTGGAAATCCAGTAATCCGGCACCGCCTGTTTGAGGACGAAGTACAAAGTGAGCATGCTGTTCCAGGATCAGGTTGGAGACTCGTTGGCCCATGATGTCATAAGTTTGCAGGAGAATATCGATGACATTTTTTAAGGGTTCCGCTTCATAGACACCAAACCCTAGATCCACAGCTATAATTTTTTGAGCTCCAAAAATTTTTACCACATCAGCCGGTACGTTACTTACCAGTCCGCCATCCACCAGCGTTCTATTGCCGATGGTTTTAGGTGTAAAGATGCCGGGTATGATTGAACTGGCCATTACTGCTTCCGCTACAGGGACTCCGGACTGATATACAGTATTCGGGGGCCATGGTTTTGGCGGTATATGTTGTTGGGCAGTAAAAATCACGGCTTCTCCCGTATGCAGGTCTGCTGTTACCACTGCTAATGGTAAAGTAAGTTCTTCAAAAGTGAGCCGTCCAATCATTTTTTCGATAAAGGATTCGATGAAATCGGCCTTGAGAAGACCCTTCGGCAGGGGTAACCAGGAGATGGTTTTAGTTGTCATGGGGTCGGCCATTAGGGGTTTAATTACGTATTCCTGGGGTTTGGGAGCCTTAGGTAAGAGTTGGGAAAAAATTTGCCCTAACTTTTTCGGTTGCACACCGGCTGCGTACAAACTGCCTATAATACTGCCGGCACTGGTGCCCGCAATGGCATGGGGGGGCAGCCCTGCTTCATCCAGTACTTCCAGGATACCAATGTGTGTAGCTCCCCGTAAAGAGCCGCCGCTTAAAGCCAGACCGTAAATCACAAACTTCACCTCCTCAAGCCATCCTATGAACGGGTAAAACCATTTGTTACTTGTGCCGTTGCTGAAGATTAAAGTGGTAAATAAGCAATAATGTATATTGGCTGGCAAAAATGGGAATAAAATTGAGGAGGATGATAGTTAGCATTTTTTGTTTCCATAAACGAATGAGGCGAAAAAGGAAAGAAATACAGAGATAATTTGAGAATGTGGCCCATAATCCGGGATTTTAAGCTTATTAAGCATTTGCGTTATAACCAGCCTCTACCTATTATTATAAGTGTATATTAGCACTCAACTAGGCTGAGTGCTAACAATAAGAAGTCAAAATCAAAGGAGGTTATCTCATGAACATTCAACCTTTGGGTGATCGGGTGGTCATCAAAGTGCTTGAATCTGAGCAAAAGACTAAAAGTGGAATCGTATTACCTGATACGGCAAAGGAAAAGCCTCAAGAGGGTGAAGTTGTAGCCGTAGGGTCCGGTCGGGTATCCGATAACGGAGATAGGATTGCCCTGGAAGTGGCTGTGGGCGATCGGGTAATTTATTCAAAATATGCCGGTACAGAAGTTAAAGTGGACGGAGACGAATATCTCATTTTAAGTGAGAGAGATATACTGGCTGTTGTAAAATAAATCTCAGTGGAGGGATAGAAATTGGCTAAACAGATCGTTTTTAGAGAAGAATCCCGCCAAGCTTTGGAAAGAGGCGTTAATTCCCTGGCGGAGGCGGTGAAAGTAACCCTTGGACCTAAAGGAAGAAACGTGGTCTTGGAGAAGAAATTTGGTTCTCCAACTATTACTAATGACGGTGTAACTATCGCCCGTGAAATCGAGTTGGATGATCCCTTGGAAAACATGGGCGCCCAATTGGTCAAAGAAGTAGCAACAAAAACTAACGATGTGGCCGGTGATGGGACAACTACCGCTACTATCCTGGCACAGGCCATGATCAGAGAAGGCTTGAGAAACGTAGCTGCCGGTGCTAATCCCATGCTCATCAAAAAAGGTATTGAAAAAGCAGTGGCCGTTGCTACCGATGCTTTGAAAGAGAACAGCAAGCCTGTGGAGAGCAAGGAAGCTATTGCCCAAGTAGCATCTGTATCTGCAAACGATAAGGAAATCGGCGATTTAATTGCCGAAGCCATGGAAACCGTAGGTAAAGACGGGGTTATTACTGTTGAAGAATCTCAGGGCATGGGTATTACCCTGGAAGTGGTAGAAGGAATGGAATTTGACCGGGGTTACATATCCCCTTATATGGTAACCGATACTGATAAGATGGAAGCAGTGTTGAATGATCCTCTGATCCTATTGACCGACAAGAAGATCTCAGCCATTAATGATATTCTTCCGGTTCTGGAGAAAGTGGTTCAATCAGGAAAACCTCTAGTAATCATAGCCGAAGACGTAGAAGGGGAAGCTTTGCCCACTTTAGTCCTAAATAAGATCAGGGGTACCTTTAACTGTGTTGCAGTGAAAGCGCCCGGTTTCGGTGACCGGAGAAAAGCAATGCTAGAGGACATTGCTATTCTGACCGGGGGACGGGTCATTACTGAAGATGTAGGACTTAAGTTGGAAAATACAACTCTGGACATGCTGGGTCAAGCCCGTCAAGTTCGGGTTGGCAAAGAGGAAACCGTCATTGTTGAGGGCAAAGGCAGCCAAGATGAGATCGAAAAACGGATTGCCCAAATTAGGCGGGAATACGAAGATTCCACTTCCGAGTTTGACAAAGAAAAGCTACAAGAAAGACTGGCTAAATTGGCCGGCGGCGTGGCAGTAATCCAAGTAGGAGCAGCCACTGAAACAGAAATGAAAGAGAAAAAGCTGCGCATTGAAGACGCTCTGGCGGCTACCAGAGCTGCTGTTGAAGAAGGAATCGTTGCCGGCGGCGGTACTGCTCTGATTGATGTATTACCGGCCCTCGATTCTATTGAACTCAGCGGTGACGAAAAAACAGGTGTATCTATTGTGAAGAAAGCTCTGGAAGAACCTGTCCGTCAAATCGCTTATAACGGCGGTGCCGAGGGTTCAGTTGTAGTTGAAAAAGTTAAAGAAGCCGGTAAAGGCGTTGGTTACAACGTTTTGACCGATGAATATGTGGATATGATTGCCGAAGGTATCGTAGACCCGGCGAAAGTAACCAGGTCCGCTCTTCAAAATGCGGCCAGCATTGCTTCCATGCTCTTGACTACGGAAGCATTGGTAGCTGACATTCCTGAGGAAGAACCTGCAGCCCCGGGTGGTATGCCAGGCGGCATGGGCGGAATGGGCATGATGTAATTAGGGCGTAGCCCTAAAATAGGCTTCTCACAAGTTCCAATTGAACTTTGTGGGAAGCCTATTTTCTTGAATATGTTATTATGGTAAAATTGACGAGAATTGACTGAATAGTTAATGAATTTAGGGGATAATCAAGTTGAGAGTGAAATTAGATAAAGTAATTTTTGTAGCATTCATAATTTCATTGTTTCTGTCACCGGCTGTTGGGGCTTATTTGCTTTGTACGAGGGAAGATGTTTATGAGTTGCGTGTAAGATATGATATTATTACGATAGTCTAGGTTAGTAGCTGAGAGGGTAGAGCTATGGATAACAAGAGACAGAGCTTAGCGGAAATTCATCTGGCTGTTTTGCTGTTTGGCTTGGCAGGCATCTTTGGCAAGTTGATTTTATTGCCTTCCCCTATCATCGCTTTTGGGCGGGTCTTCTTTTCCAGCGGTTTCTTATTTTTGGTGATGCTGCTGACCAAGACAGGATTCCGGCTAAAGAACAAAAAAGATTACTTTCATTTGGGCCT
>JAAYOX010000021.1 GCA_012520135.1 Clostridia bacterium | reverse complement strand
CTGGAAGCCACATCATAACCAACGTTGACCATGGCGGTTAACCCGGCTTCCCTGGCATTGGCCAGCACTTGAGGTAAATCCCGGTTGTACTTTCGATCCATTAAGTGGACATGACTATCGATGAATTCCATCATTTCACTTTTGCTCCACTGGGAATATCTCTTTCAACTGTCAACAGGGACAGCCGGTCTCCCTGGCTGGCTGCCAGTACCATGCCCTGGGACATAATTCCCCTCAGTTTAGCCGGTTTTAAGTTGGCGACAATAACAATGGTTTTGCCTACTAATTCTGTCGCCTCATAGTATTGGGCAATACCGGCCACGATGGTCCTTTCCTCTTCTCCAACCCGGACCTTTAATTCCATTAATTTATCGGTGCCTTCCACCCGCTGGGCGGCCAGGATCTCCGCCAGCCGCAAATCTACTTTGGCAAAATCCTCGATGCTGATCTGGGCCACTCCCGGCACCGTCTCCTCAACTTTTTTGGTTTCCTTAACTTCTGCTTTCGGTGCCTCCACTTGGGCTTCCTCCTCGTCCTTCCATTCAATCCGGGGGAAAATAGGATTGCCCCGGCTAATCTTGGTCCCCGGCTTCAAACTTCCCCAACTCTGGACACTGTCCCAAGTAGCTAACCGGCTTTGCCCCTGAACTCCCAGCTGGGCAAACACCTTATCCGGCACATTGGGCATAAAGGGTGAAACCAATACGGTAGCGAAACGAATACTTTCCGCTAAGCCGTACAGGACAGTGCCTAACCGGGAACGGGTGTCAGGATTCTTGGCCAGACTCCAGGGTGCCGTTTCCTCAATATATTTATTGCTCCTGTTTACCAGCCGCCAAATTGCCTGCAGGGCTTGGCTGAAGTCGTATTTATCCAAAGCTTTATCTACTTCGGCAGGGATACTGAGAGCCAATTCCCTCAACTCCACATCGATGGGCTCCTCGTCTCCCGGTGCCGGAATTTCCCCCTGTGCAAACTTGTTGATCATGGAGGTGGTGCGACTTAATAAGTTACCGAAGTCGTTGGCTAAATCAACATTAATCCTGTTGACTAATGCTTCTTCCGAGTAATAGAAATCCTGTCCCAAAGGCATTTCCCGCAGCAGGAAGTAGCGAATGGCATCGGAACCATACCGGTCAATCAGGACCAGGGGATCTACCACATTCCCTTTGGATTTGGACATTTTGCCCCCTTCCAAGAGCAGCCAGCCATGAGCAAAAACTTCCTTGGGCAGTTCAATATCAGCCGCCATCAAAATAGTCGGCCAAATAATGGTATGAAAGCGAACAATATCTTTCCCTACCAGGTGCCTGGCTCCCGGCCAATACCTGTCAAAACGGGGATCATCGCTACCATAGCCCAGAGCAGATACATAGTTGCTCAAGGCATCGAACCACACATAAATCACGTGCTTTTCATTGATGGGCACAGGAATTCCCCAGTCAAAAGTAGTACGGGAAACACACAAGTCTTCCAACCCTTGCTTAATGAAGCTGACCATTTCATTGCGGCGGGTTACCGGCTGAATAAAATTAGGGTTGGCTTCAATGTGAGCCAACAGTCGGTCGGCGTATTTGCTCATTTTGAAGAAATAGCTTTCTTCTTTAACTAATTCCACCGGCCGGCCGCAGTCAGGGCAGTTACCTTCTTCCACCTGGCGTTCCGTCCAAAAAGCTTCACAAGGATTGCAGTACCAGCCTTCATATTCCGATTTGTAAATGTCACCTTTGTCGTAAATTGTCTTAAAAATCTCTTGCACAACCTTCTTGTGCCTTGGTTCCGTAGTACGGATAAAATCATCATATTCAATATCCAGCTTCTCCCAAAGGTTTTGAAAACCGGCTACAATTCTGTCCACAAATTCCTGGGGAGATAAACCGGCCTCCTTGGCCCGGCGCTGGATCTTCTGTCCATGTTCGTCAGAACCGGTTAAAAAATAAGTATCCTTTCCTTTCAAGCGGTTAAACCGGGCTAAAGTATCAGCCATGGTGGTAGTTAAGGCATGACCGATATGTAGGTTATCACTGGGATAATAGATAGGGGTAGTAACGTAATAGGCATCTTTGGACATCTGTTTCACCGACCTCCTAATTCGGAAAAGTACCCACATTATTGCTTATTGTAATTAATGGGTATTCTCCTGTCAAGTTTTCGCCTTTTGGGCAGTTTTCGCCAAAAAACTTTGTTTAATTGGACAATAATGTAAAAAAAATTGTAATAAAAGGGTTGACTTTAATTGGAATCGTTGGTATCATTTAGATAGGTTCTGTCGAATCATGTTGAATTTGGGGAGGGGAGAGACATGATCAAATCCACAGGTATTGTCAGAAAAGTGGACGAGCTAGGACGGGTTGTAATCCCTATCGAACTTCGTAGAACCCTTGGCATCGATGAAAAAGACGCCCTGGAAATCTATGTTGACCATGAAAAAATCATTTTGAAAAAATACGAACCCGCCTGTGTCTTCTGTGGCAACGCTGAAGATGTTCACAATTTTAAAGGCAAGAACGTCTGCACTCGTTGTGCCAAGTCCATGTTTGAAGCAGTGTAGTAGTAATTAAGGCATCCTAATCAAAGGGTGCCTTAATTATTTCCCCCCGGACCCTTGACCAATTGGTATATCTCCCTTTTAGGTACCCCTAAACGTTTAGCCGCTTCTTTGATGGCAGCCTTCCAGTCAAACCCTTGTTCTTCCAAAGTTCTCACTAATTCCACCGGATCGATGATTTCTTCCGGCAACTGTCCTTTTTCTTCCTCCCGGCATCCTTCCAAGATTAAAGTAAATTCTCCTCTGGGGGCAGTAATCTGGAAATGGGCCAGTATTTCCTCCGTAGTACCCCTGATAACTTCTTCATATTGCTTAGTCAGTTCCCGGGCTACAGCCATGCGCCTGTAGGGCAACACTTCACAGATGGCTTTTAAAGTGGCCACCAGCCGGTGGGGTGCTTCGTATAAAATGATGGTCCTTTCTTCCCTGGCCAGTTTTGCCAGCCGCTCCTTCCGCTCTTTATTACTGCGGGGCAGGAAACCTTCAAAGACAAACTTATCTGTAGCCAAACCGGAGATACTCAGAGCAGTAACGGCAGCGGTAGCCCCGGGGATGGGAGTAATGGGTATACCTGCTTCTATTGCCTGCTGCACCAATAAAGTTCCCGGATCCGAAATACCGGGCGTCCCTGCATCGGAAACCAGGGCTATTCTCTTCCCCTCCCGGAGTAGTTCCAGTAAGTAGGCACCTTTTTGCCTGGCATTATGTTCGTGGTAGCTGGTCAGGGGAGTATTAATATCATAATGGTTCAATAGCTTTCTGGTATGGCGGGTATCTTCCGCAGCAATCAAGTCTGCTTCTCTGAGAATCCTTAAGGCTCTTAAAGTAATATCCTCCAAATTACCGATCGGAGTTGAGCACAAGTACAGCTCACCTGTCACTGCAGTACCTCCCTCATCAACAAAACAAATTCTCGCCGGCAAATAACCGCTCCAACTGTCGTGTATACTTGCCTTTCTCCCGGTGTACCACTATTCCCGGCAGTACTTTTAACGGGCTTCCGCCTCCCAGAGTCCCTTCGACTAACACTAAATTAGCCGGGGTGTCCTCATAGGGGTGGACGAAAGCTAACCGGGTTAAAGTAAAGTGATAACAAGCTAACATCTCTATTATAGTTTGCAACCGTTCTGCCCTGTGAATCAAAAGAAACCGCCCCCGCCCTTTTAACAGCAACCGGGCAGCCTTGACCACGTCTTCTAAGGTACAGGCAATTTCATGGCGGGCTATGGCTTTTTCCGCATTTTCATTAACCCGCCCTCCTTGTTTTACGGCAAAAAAAGGAGGGTTAGCTACCACAACATCCCACTGATTTAGCCACTCCCCCTCTAGTTCTTTCAAATCACCCTGTATAATTTTGAACCGGGCCCCTAAACTATTGAGTAAAACACTTCTCCGGGCCTGATCCGCCAAACGTTCCTGCAGTTCTAAGCCGGTTACCTGAATCTCCGGTTCCCGGAGGAATAAAAGCAGGGGAATGATACCTGAACCGGTACCCAAGTCGAACACCTTTTCCCCGGCCTTAGGTTCCACAAAACCTGCCAGCAAAACTGCATCCAAAGAAAACCGGTAACCTTGCCGGTGTTGGATAATAGACAAGTTTTGCCCCAGGGGTTCCAAATACTCACCGGGTTTAAGACTTACTAGCCCCAAGCTATTCCCTCCGCTCAGACCCGTCTTTATTGTTTTTATGCAAAAAGCTTAAGCAAAACAGGCAGTCTTCATTTTGGGGACGAAAGCGTCCAAAATGAGCATGACATACATGAAAGCCTTCTTCATAAAGTTTAGCAAGATTGTCATAAGCCGTGCCTTGCTGCTGTTGGGCATAAAGCTTTTCCCTCAGCTGCTCGTTTTGCTCCTCCAAGGCATAAGCGTACATCTTTAATTCCTGAATTTCTTCTAAGATCGCCTTTAGCTTCGCTTCCAATTCCATCACTAATTGCAGAACCTCTATGCCCATCACCCCCCACCCTCTCTTTTCGTTGTCTCTATCTCAATTACTGCTGTTTAGGGCAATGTTCGCATTTTTCTCTGATTACCCGCACCTCTGCCACGGGAAAATCATATTTTTCATTGTTTTCCAATTCTACCGTAACTGTTTCCCTGAGCAGGTTATTAGCGACTACCTGACCTTTGCCTTTGGCAGTTTTAACCTTGACGCCCACATTGGGAACAATCTCTCTGGCTTTTTCATAAGCCTCGTTTTCATATTTTAGGCAACACATTAAGCGACCGCAAATACCGGAAATCTTGCTGGGGTTTAAGGACAGATTTTGATCTTTGGCCATTCTGATGGACACGGGATCAAAATCACCCAAAAAAGTAGCACAACAAAGGCCCCGTCCACAAGTCCCCAATCCTCCCAGCATTTTAGCTTCATCCCGAACCCCAATTTGTCTAAGCTCAATCCGGGTCCGAAATACTGCCGCCAAATCTTTCACCAATTCCCGAAAATCCACCCGGCCTTCTGCCGTAAAGTAAAAGATTATCTTGCTGACGTCGAAAGTGTACTCCACGTCGATGAGCTTCATGGGCAAGCCATGCTCTTTTATTTTCTGCAAGCAGATATCAAAAGCCT
>JAAYOX010000247.1 GCA_012520135.1 Clostridia bacterium | reverse complement strand
TGGAAAAGATGCCTCCAATGGTGGCAGAGGCTACTGTAGTCAGAAACTATTTAGATTGGCTGCTGGCAGTACCATGGTCAAAGGAGACTAAAGATCGTTTAGATATTAATGCCGCTGAAGAAATTTTGGATGAGGACCACTATGGACTGCGGGATGTGAAAGATCGCATTCTCGAATACCTGGCCATTCGACAGTTAGCCAAAAAAATGAAGGGACCTATTCTTTGTTTTGTCGGTCCTCCGGGAGTGGGAAAAACATCTTTAGGCAAGTCTATTGCCCGGTGTTTAGGCAGGAAATTTGTGCGCATGTCTTTGGGAGGTATGCGGGATGAGGCGGAGATCCGGGGCCACAGGCGTACTTACGTGGGAGCAATGCCGGGCAGGATTATTCAAGGGTTAAAGACGGCAGGTACCCGCAATCCCGTAATTTTGTTAGATGAGATTGACAAGTTAGGTAGTGATTTCAGAGGGGATCCTTCCTCGGCTCTACTGGAAGTTTTAGATCCGGAACAAAACAATTCCTTCAGTGATCACTATTTGGAAGTTCCTTATGATTTGTCAAAAACAATGTTTATTACGACTGCTAACGTGATGCACTCAATTCCACGTCCCTTGTTGGATAGGATGGAAGTTATTCAAATTTCCGGTTATACGGAAGAGGAAAAACTGGAGATCGCTAAACAGCACCTAATTAAGAAACAAAGGGAAGAACATGGTCTCGATGAGGATATGATTACTATTTCCGACAATGCCCTGAGAAGGATAATCCGGGAATATACCAGAGAGGCGGGGGTTCGTAACTTAGAACGGCAAATAGCTACTTTGTGCCGGAAGACAGCCCGGGATGTGGTAGCCAAGAAAACAAAAGCCGGCAAGATCACGGCCCAAAATCTGGAGACTTATTTGGGAATGCCCCGTTACCGGAAAAGGCAGGCGGAGAAAAACGATGAAATTGGGGTAGCCACCGGCTTAGCCGTAACCGAGGTAGGCGGAGATGTTTTAAGTGTGGAGGCTACCTTATTGCAGGGTAAAGGCAAGCTTACCTTGACGGGACAGTTGGGAGACGTAATGAAAGAATCCGCTTACGCCGGTTTAAGTTATATTCGTTCAAGAGCCGCGGAATTTAACATTGCGGAAGATTTCCATGAAAAGATGGATATTCACATTCACGTTCCGGAAGGTGCCATCCCTAAAGACGGACCATCTGCGGGTATTACTATGGCCACTGCCTTAACCTCTGCTTTAACTAACCGGCCGGTGCGAAAAGACGTGGCCATGACCGGTGAAGTTACCCTCCGGGGTAGAGTGCTTGCCATCGGAGGCGTCAAAGAAAAAGTCCTGGCTGCTCACCGGGTAGGTATTACGACGGTGATTCTGCCTAAAGATAATGAAAAGGATTTGGAGGAAGTACCTGCCAACATTAAACGGAAGCTGAAGTTTGTGCTGGTAGAACATTTGGATCAAGTCCTCGATGAGGCGTTAGTAGGTACAGAACAATGAAGAAAATTACTACGGCAGAATACTCTTTAAGTGCCGTTAAACCCAGTCAGTACCCCCAAGACGGTCTGCCGGAGATTGCCTTGGTGGGCCGGTCAAATGTAGGCAAATCGGCATTTATTAACGCTGTAGCAGGCAGAAAATCTTTGGCGAGAACCAGTGGGCAACCGGGCAAGACCAGGACATTGAATTTTTATTGTTTAAATGGAGCATTTTATTTAGTCGATTTACCCGGCTACGGCTTTGCCCGGGTAAGTCAAGCCGCCAAAAAACAGTGGGCCGCTATGATTGAAACCTATCTACAAAACCGTTTGGAATTATGTTTTGTTATCCAATTGGTAGACATTCGCCATGAACCTACTGCGGATGATGTGCAGATGTATGAATGGCTGAGAGCGTATGATGCTCCCCGGGCGGTAGTCGCCACCAAAGCCGACAAGATTAGTAGAGGTCGCTACTTGCAGCATACTAAAGTTATCCGGAACAAGCTGAAAATGGAAAAAGAAGAGCCATTGATAGTCTTCAGTGCCATAAACGGTACGGGACTGGAAGAGGCTAGGGAGATAGTTTTTAAAGCGGTTGAGTAGAGGGGTGGCATTGCCATCCCTCTACTCAACTGCTTAAAGCCAGGCCGGTGTTAATCTTGGGCATCAGAGGAGCTCTGTTTTTAGGGTGTTCTGCTGGCTGATAAATAGCGTAAGGCTGTAATGATTTGCTGAGCGGGCGTTGGGCCACAGCCGCCGGCAGCTTGCTGTCGGTAACGGCGTAGGCACTCCGCCGTAGTGAAGCAAACATTACAGTCGTAAGCGATCTAGCTAAAATGATACTTTCCCGAATCGGGTTCCTCTGAAGCCCATGATTAACATCGCTTTGGCTTTTGTATACTACTCCGAGGGCTGGCGATGGCAGATATCTGCCCACTGACAAACTATAGGCAAGCAGGTACTAAAACCTGGCATTGGGGCGTATTTTCTTAAGGAAGGAGGGATTACATTGAATTGGCGGGCAGTATTACGTGGGCTGGGTGTTTCGGCCATTCTTTCATCGTTAGGCTTAGTGGTTGGGGCGTGGTGGGTATTGACACTTTGGGAGCCTGAAATGTATTTGGCAGGGTACCTGAAGTTTCTTTATTTCTTTACTGTATGGGCCGGAGCAATGGCCGCCGGTCGCCGGGCTCCAAGGCTGCCTTGGCGTCACGGTGCTGCAATCGGGGGCATCTATAGTTGTCTACTGCTGTTCCTAAAATGGTTGCTGGTGCCGACTTTGGATTTTGACCTGTCGTCCGGAGCTTTGGTGTTAAACTCCCTGTTGATGGGCTCTTTTGCCGGAGTAGTGGGGCAGAATCTGCGGAGAGCAAAAAGACGCCGGCAAAAACTGCTACCGTCAGTACAAAAATTCTGAGTATTTTGCTTTTGGGGCAGGATAATTACCTTCAGACCAAGAATAATGAACACTAACTTGAACGGTAGAGTGCGCCTTAGGGCCTAAAAATATAATCAGAGTAGACAGGCGGTGGATTTCAGTGGATCTAGTAGCAGGAATTTTAGAAGGTAATCGACGAGCGTTAGCGAAAGGGATTACTCTAGTGGAGAATGGGGAGCCGGAGAAATATCGTATTCTGGCCGAACTGCATCCACATACAGGTAAGAGCATGATTGTGGGGGTGACCGGTTCTCCCGGGGCAGGTAAGAGTTCATTAGTAGATCAGATGACCAAGTTTTATCGCAAGCAAGGCAGGACAGTAGGAGTAATAGCGATAGATCCTACCAGCCCATTTAGTGGTGGAGCATTGCTGGGGGATCGTATTCGCATGCAGGATAATACTTTGGATCCCGGAGTTTTTATCAGGAGTATGGGTACCAGAGGCAGCCTGGGCGGATTATCCAGAGCCACTAAAGAAGTGCTGACCCTTTTTGATGCCTTTGGGTTCGATGTGATTATTGTGGAAACCGTTGGAGTTGGCCAGTCGGAACTGGACATTATGGATACAGCCGATACGGTGGTAGTAGTCCTAACTCCTGCCGGTGGGGATATCATTCAGACCCTGAAAGCAGGTATTATGGAGATTGCTGATGTATTCGCCGTTAATAAGTCCGATCTGGACGGGGCTGACCGGGTAGTCTCAGAGGTTAACAAGACTCTTGATTTATCCCATGGTGAATGGAGACCTCCCGTAGTAAAGACCATCACCCTTGATGGAACCGGCTTGGATGAATTACTGGCGGAGATTGACAAACACCGAGAATATTTGATTTCTTCAGGTAATTTAGAAATATTACGGCAAAAACGGCTTAAAGAAGAAGTTACCGGAATTGTATTACACAAACTGGAAGATATGATTACACTGCGTTTTCAGCAAGATCGCCAAGTCCAGGGACTTTTAGAGTCTGTCGTAAATCGAGAGCAAGATCCTTATACTGCAGCCCAGTCAATTATGTTTTCCCTGGAAAGTTGGTTGCCTGAAAGTGCAGCAGAAAGTTCATAAGCACAGAGTCACCCCATGACCTAATCAATGGGGTGATTTTTAACATCTGCCTAAAAATTGAAATAATTAGGAGGATTCTGTAAAGGAATAGCGAAGATATTTAAAATAACCAGAAAACAGTTCCGTTTGGTGATGGGATGGACAGGCTGATCAACAATCTTTCAGGCATGTTGCAGCAGGAGTTTGAGCTAACGGAAGACAGTAAAGAAATCGCTGCTTATGGTCTCTACATGCTTTTTAGTACCATCATTGGCTTTGTATCAATTGTCGTAGTGGGCTTCATGTTGGGTGTACTCAAACTGGCTTTGGTCGGACTATTGACCGCTTCCGGTTTAAGAGTGTTGTCCGGTGGAGCCCATTCTGCTAATTTAAGAAACTGCACTCTTTTAGGGGCAATTATTGCACCGGGTATTGCTGTGCTGGCAAAAAATTTCGGTCATCAAATTCCCTTGC
>JAAYOX010000246.1 GCA_012520135.1 Clostridia bacterium | reverse complement strand
TGTTGTGTATGTTTTCCTTGTCAATGAGCCGGATGTTCTTTACCGTGCCATCCTCCCGGGTCAGCAGCTGGATGTGGTCTTCCTGGATGACGTGTGTTTTTTCTTCTACGCCCATGTTCAGGTTCGCTACCCTGGATGTGAAGAATTGCTTCCATTCCGCTTCGGTAAATTGATAGTTGTTGAGTGTCTCGAGTTTGCGGCGCAGGTTGGATATCAGATCACTTTCCGAGGTGATGGGCAGGTACTCATAAGCCTGGGTCTGCAGCAGATTGATAAAAGCCTTCTCCAGGTCCGCCTCGCTCTGGTAGGCGGTTTCCTTGCGGTAAGGAGGCTTGTATTCAGCCACAACGGTGCTTTCCGGATTTTCAACTACAAGGTTATACATATGAACTTTGATATAATTGTCTTCTTTTTTACCCTCCATTCCCCAACTACCTCCCTAATGCACATACCGATTCACTCAGCCCTATCAAAGGATAACAACTTCTCCCGGTAATATTCATACTGCTTTCGGCGCGCCTCAATTTCGGCAGGCAAACCTATTGATATATCATTGACCAGGGCATCGAATTTATCCAATATACTTACGATACGCTCCTGTTCGGCTAGGGGTGGGATAGGGATTGGAAATTTTTCAAGTTTATTTCCATGCAGTCGAATAACTTTCGTCCCAGTTATATACTGTTTTTTATAATTAAAAAACATGGGTGTTTGCAGGTAATATGCAATGTATTTGGGATTTTGAGTATGTTTGAAGATGTAGGTTTCTCCGCTTATGCAAATCTCTTCGTCACCCAGCCAAACAACTGTTTTACATACGTCTTCAACATTCTCACTTGTAGTTGCAATAATCACATCTCCCTTTTGCGCTTTTTTAAATTTTTTAGCTGCTTCCTCAGAAACAAAAGACTTTGTTGTATGAGTAAAGGTTCCATAGTAGGTATAAATTTGCCCATAATGAATACAACCCACACCGCTTTGAGTAAAATCTTTTTTCTGAAGCCCATTACCCCTGATAAACTCACCAACTTCTCCCAACGTTTTCCACTCCACCTCATCCCCAAAGGTCAGCAATTCATTGCGGTAATACTCATACTGCTTCTTTCGCGCCTCCAGCTCCGCTTCCAGCTCCGCTTCCAGCTCTGTGAATGTATCAAGGATAGTGACGATTTCTTGCTGGACAGGCAGGGGGGGGATGGGGATTTGAAAATTTAAAATAGCATCAGAAGGTAAATGTGCAGGTATAGCATTTGTGGCATGGGATTGTATCTCTATTTGCTTGTTTTTAAGGTAGTGAAATAGAAATCTATTATTAAGATTCTTCTTTGGTCTTAAACAATAACAAACGTCATTCGCCCAAAAAGCTTCTGTGATAAAATTTACAAAACCAGCAGTTCCGTACTTTACAATTGTAATTGTATTAGCTGTTTGGTTACTTTTCTCAAAATATCCCATTGGTGTAACACCGCCACTATAAACGGGATATTTATAATCATTATTAAGCTCGTTTTTTGTTACTCGCTTGCCCCGTTTAATTATTGCACATTCCCTTAATTCCTTAAACTCCACACCCTCCGGGCACAGCTGCTGGATTAATTCCTCAACCTTATTCATCCTTTCCTCCTTTTAGCAGTTTACGGCTTTCCACATCCTGTAGAACTTTCATTTGCTGTATGGCAATTTGGTTGAGTTTTTCCAACCGTTGGCTT
>JAAYOX010000245.1 GCA_012520135.1 Clostridia bacterium | reverse complement strand
TGTTGTGTATGTTTTCCTTGTCAATGAGCCGGATGTTCTTTACCGTGCCATCCTCCCGGGTCAGCAGCTGGATGTGGTCTTCCTGGATGACGTGTGTTTTTTCTTCTACGCCCATGTTCAGGTTCGCCACCTTGGATGTAAAGAACTGCTTCCATTCTATCTCTGTAAATTGATAGTTATTGAGTGTCTCGAGTTTGCAGCGCAGGTTGGATATCAGATCGCTTTCCGAGGTGATGGACAGGTACTCATAAGCCTGGGATTGCAGCAGATTGATAAAAGCCTTCTCCAGATCTGCTTCGCTCTGGTAGGCGGTTTCCTTGCGGTAAGGAGGCTTGTATTCAGCCACAACGGTGCTTTCCGGATTTTCAACTACAAGGTTATACATATGAACTTTGATATAATATTCTTTGTGTTATTCTCCATTCCCCAACCACAACCCAATGCACATGCCGATTTACTCAGCCTTTTCAAATGACAACAACTTCTCCCGGTAATATTCATACTGCTTTCGGCGCGCCTCAATTTCGGCAGGCAAGCCAATTGATATATCATTGACCAGAGCATCGAACCGGTCCAATATCCCTACGATGCGCTCCTGCTCGGAAATAGGGGGGGTGGGAGCCCTGAACTGTTTTACTTTGCTATTTGAGATTGATGGATAACTGGCTCCTTCCTGGTTTTTTTCTACATAATTATAAAACCTCGCTGTTGTTAGGATATAATATAAAAACCTAGGTAAAATAATATTTTGATTTGCTCGTAGTACACAAAACCCAGTACTACAAATTTGATTGTGATAATTAGAAGTAATTATTGAATACCTTCGAAGTGTTGGTCTAGTTGTCCCAAAGATTACATCGTCTTTATATACAATTTGTTGGGCACGACTTGGTGCATTCTGATAATTAATAGTCGTGGTTCCCAGTATTTTATTATTTTCCCGGCTTACAGAAGATAGGTCAATATACTGAAAGTTAACATTTTTATAATCCTTCCATTGTATGTTATTTGTTGATAAACATATCTCTCCAAGTGTCTTCCACTCCACCTCATCCCCAAAGGTGAGCAGTTCATTGCGGTAGTATTCATACTGCTTCTTTCGGGCTTCCAGCTCCGCTTCCAGCTCCGCCTCCAGCTGAGTGAATGTATCAAGGATATTGACGATTTCTTGTTGGACAGGCAGGGGGGGGATGGGGATCATATATTTAGCAAGCCATGTTGTACTCATGTTTTTTTGGCCACCTCCTGTAGCGTTGGTCATAGCACCAATTTCAAATTGATTCTGATCAAAGAAATGGAACAAAAATCTAGTTAGAATTTCTTTATTTTTCGTGCGAATACAAGCAACTCGTTGGTTAAGGCCGGCAGGTAAATGCCTTTCTGATAGCATTGCAACACGGCCAACATTTCCAGTAAGAGACATCACCAAATCATTCTCTTTTAGAATATAAGATTTAAATTCATCCATCATTTCAATTGGATAGTATTTTAAATCTTTATCAGACATTTTGCCTTTTTGGACATCAGAGATACGTATTACTCGAATCCCAGAGCTTGTGTATTTATTACTCTTAAAGGCATAGCCATTGAGAATCTTTGTCATTTCCCCCAATTCCTTATACACCACCCCCTCTGGGCAAAGCTGCTGGATTAATTCCTCAACCTTATTCATCCTTTCCTCCTTTTAGCAGTTTACGGCTTTCCACATCCTGTAGAACTTTCATTTGCTGTATGGCAATTTGGTTGAGTTTTTCCAACCGTTGGCTT
>JAAYOX010000020.1 GCA_012520135.1 Clostridia bacterium | reverse complement strand
GACACGCCGCACTTATGGTGCATTTACTTTGGCCTTCGTTGGGACAATCTTTGCATGGCGAAGACTGAACATATCTTTCTATTTCTTCTACGGTATCATTGTAACCAACGAAGGGGGTCGCTCCGGGAACGTTACCTCCACTGGAGCGGATTGTGAACAGGTGCTTAAAAACACCGTTTACGACAATCCCCAGTGCCAGGTGATTGCCTACATTGCTGCTATTACGCAGCTCGTAAAATTTTATATCCACCATAAACACCTCCTGATTTAATTCGCCCTGGTAGTTGGGCTAATTTAATGCAGCGAGGGTTCATGCCTCGCTGGAATAGTACCGGCACAGAGCCGGTATAAGCCGTTACCGGCTTTTTTTTAATATGTAATAGATACGGACGACAGTCGCATATCAACCGTCGTCCGCAGGATATTTGGATGCCCAGCTTCTGCTCGGAAAGGCAATACCGATAAAATCCAAAACTGTTCCTACATTAAGCTGTCTGGCATAATTCTTCCTCTTCTTCAGGTTCTTCAGAAAATTTACCTAAATCCCGATGTTTTGCATAAGCTACGACCCATCTGAAAGCGAAATTTTTAAGCATCTCGTCAAGTTTCTCATGGCTAAGAAGTTCGCGGGCGGTATGTTCGGTTTTTAGTCCGTATTTTTCAAGGAACTCCATCGTGCCAGAAGAACAATTGCCTACTTTTAAAGAATCTTCAATAGTTATAACCATATCGGGGTTTTCTGCCAAAATTCTTTTCACATTTTCTTCTGTTGATTCTTTTAATACCTCTGCCATAGCATTCTTGTGCTCCAATTCTTTAAACAAAGTAAACGAAACTTCTTTTATTTTTTCTTTATCAAAAGCTGCTGCTTGGATCTCTGTCTCACACTCCTGATTACTTGGCAGATTAACTGCCATTGCCCTAATTTTGTAATTGTTGACTTGTTTCCAACAGAACAGCTTGTTGCCATTCTGCTGGATGTTCCAACCATTTATTTCGGTTGGAATATCATAAAACACTTTACGGATGAACTTGAACAGAGGATCGAGGACATATATGGCATCTCCGATTTTTCTTATAGAAAGCACTCTTTCCCATCCAGATTCTACGTTCTCTGTTTCTTCAAGTGTTAACCGGGTATATTCATATGCCCTGCTCAAATCTATAAATCGCAGGGCGTTAACTCCATAAAAGCCGTTGTTAAGCAGTTTAAATTTTAGTTCTTGGGAGCTCATACATTCTACGGTTATTTCCCTTGCCTCTTCGTCCCAGGGCAAGTTGCCCCAGTTTATAAGAGTTGTACGGAAATCTCGTACACAATAAGGGGTAATGAATGCAACCCTTTCCCCGTCAGTCAGTACTACGGGGTAGGATCCACAGGGAGCTCCGCCGGCCACAATCGGGACATACCCAAAGATGGGTTGTCCGGAGCGGGTAACTCCTACTTGTTTCTTTTGTTGGTAGTTGGGATTGTGCCCAGTATCAACCCTATAATAGCCGAACTCGATTAACACATCATTCGGCTGGGGAAGCAAGAATCCCGCACCAATTTTCGGTGTTTGGCGCTGATAATAGCATTTACCGCCAAACAACTCGTGGAGCCACTTCAAGTCTTCGTCCGGATGGTACCTTAAGAACCCTTCTCCGGGAGCCCAGAAACAGCTCATTCCATTTCTTGTAAAGTAAGTATTAACTTTCTTCATAAGTAGTTTCCCTCCTTTTTGCACAATCATTTGGGCGGAAATGCCACGGCTGCGCATAGTTGAAAGCTTTGTGGTAAAGCCGGGTAGGTAGCCGATATTACAAAATTCATCCATGAGAAACCGGGTAAACTGCGGTAGTCTGCCCTGATTGGCCGAAGCCAGACGGTAAAGTTTCTGAAAAGCCTGAGTGAAAAATAAGGCCGAGATCGAGTGGAATGTCTCGTCGTAGTCAGAGAGTATAACAAAAATAGCTGTCTTTTTCTTACCCAG
>JAAYOX010000244.1 GCA_012520135.1 Clostridia bacterium | reverse complement strand
TGGCTCCTCCCGCCATATCGCCCAACTGTTTCATCATTTTCCGGGCATCCGCAAACTGCTTCAGCAACCGGTTTACATCCTGGACCCTGGTACCGCTGCCCTGGGCGATCCTCCGCTTGCGGCTGCCGTTAATCAGTTCCGGATTACGCCTTTCTTCCACAGTCATGGATTGGATAATTGCTTCCACATGTTTCAGTTCTTTTTCATCAACCTGAAGATTTTTTAACTGCTTTGCTTGCCCCATCCCCGGCAACATTCCCAAGATATCTTCCAAAGGACCCATGGATTTCATTTGATTCAACTGTTCCAGGAAATCCTCCAGGGTAAAATCCTGCTGCCTGAGCTTTCGTTCCATCTCCTTGGCTTTATCCTGGTCGAAAGTAGCCTGAGCTTTTTCGATGAGGGTCAGCACATCCCCCATCCCTAAAATCCGGGAAGCCATCCGGTCCGGATGAAAAGGCTCCAGGGCATCCAGTTTTTCGCCCATACCGGCAAACTTAATGGGCCGCCCGGTTACCGCTTTAACAGATAAAGCGGCCCCACCCCTGGTGTCACCGTCCAGTTTGGTCATGATAATGCCGTCTAACCCCAAACTCTGGTGAAAACTCTCAGCCACTGACACGGCATCTTGCCCGGTCATGGCATCAACTACCAACAGGACTTCATGAGGTTTGGCAACAGCCTTGATCTTTTCCAATTCCTCCATTAACTCTTCATCAATATGAAGCCTTCCGGCAGTATCTAAAATTACCAGGTCATTCCCATGACTTTGGGCATGTTCCAAGGCTTGTTCGGCAATCTCCACCGGACTGACTTTATCCCCCAGGGAAAATACCGGGATTTCCAGATTACCGCCTACCACTTCCAACTGCTTGATGGCAGCCGGACGGTAAACGTCGCAAGCCACCAACAAAGGCCGCCTACCCTGCCTTTTGAAATACCCGGCCAGTTTGCCGGCAGTCGTCGTTTTACCTGCCCCCTGCAGCCCTATCAGCATTAACACCGTAGGAGGTTTGGAAGCCAGGATGATTTTGCTCTGAGTACCTCCCATGAGGGCAGTCAACTCTTCATTGACGATTTTAATCACTTGCTGAGCCGGAGTCAGGCTTTCCATGACTTCCTGGCCCATAGCTCTCTCTTTGATTGTAGCTACAAAGTCTTTTACGACTTTGTAGTTCACGTCTGCTTCCAAAAGGGCAAGACGCACTTCCCGCATGGCATCGTTAACGTCTTTTTCCGTTAGTTTGCCCTTGCCTTTTAGCTTTTTAAAAGTATTTTGGAGTTTTTCCGCCAAACTGGAAAAAGCACTCATTTTGTCTCTCCTTTACGTTTCCTGGTAAACTTCAAGGAGGCTTTCCAGCAAGCTATGGGCTTGCTCAGCTAACTCCCCGTCTATTTGGACTTTGGACAGCAATTCTTTGATTTCAGCCACGATCTTTTGTTGTTCAAGATATTTACCCAAAAAACCCAATGAAGCTTCATACTCTTCCAAAGAGTTTTCCGAGCGCTTCAGCAAATCATGAACCGCCTGCCGGCTTACTCCCGTCAAATCGGCTATTTCTGCCAGTGAATAGTCTTGATGATAATATAGTTCTATAAACCGGCGCTGTTTTTCCGTCAGTAAGGATCCATAAAAGTCATAGAGCCAAGCTATTCTGGCCATTTTATCTAACATTATTTCAGCCCCGTGTAAAGTATTTTTCCTTTACAGAGTGATTTTACATAAATGCCGTTGCCCTGTCAAGTTCTAATATCAACAAAAATATATAAAGCCGGCTCCGTATTAACCTCAGCCGAATTAAAGCGTGAGGCAATAATATGTTGCTTCGCTTGTTGACAAACAGCATAAGGCTGTAATGATTCGCGGAGAAAAACTCCTTTTATAGAGGGAGCGGGCGTTGGGCCACAGCCGTCGGCAGCTTGCTGCCGGTAACGGCGTAGGCGCTCCGCCGTAGCGAAGCGAACATTACAGCCTTATGCGGACCAACGAAAATGATACTTTATCTACAGCCAAATAGATTAACTGGTTAATCGCTGGCTGCATTCCCTGATTTTTTGGTAAATCTCCTGTTCATCGAGAGTCAATACCTGCCCGTTCTCCACCAGAATGCGACCGTCCACCATAACCGTATCCACATCGGAAGCCTGCATTGCATAGACTAAATGAGCCACTACATCATGCCTGGGATAAAGATGGGGTTTTTCAAAATCCAATAAAATAATGTCAGCCTTATAGCCCGCCTTAAGGATGCCCACATCCGTCAGTCCAAGAGCCTGGGCACCTGCTTTGGTAGCCATTTGGAGAGCTTGATAGGAATTGAGAACGGTCGAATCCAGCTTATTGACTTTATGTAATAAAGCCGCAGCCCGCATTTCTCCAAATAGGTCCAAGTTATTGTTGCTGGCCGCTCCGTCAGTTCCCAAAGCCACCGTAACACCTGCCTCCAGCATTTCAGGCACGGGAGCAATGCCACTGGCTAATTTCATGTTGCTTTCCGGGTTATGAACTGCTTTCACTTTATAATCACTGAGTATTTTGATTTCGTGAGGCTCCAGGTAAACACAGTGGGCAGCCAATACAGGTACTTCAAAAAGCCCAATTTCCTCCATCAGTTCCACCGGACGTTTCCCGTAACGGCTTTTGATGGTTTCCACTTCATCGGCAGTTTCCGCCAAATGAATATGAATACCCAGCTCCAGTTCTTTTGCTTTACCAATGACTGTCCTTAAGAAATCAGGAGGACAAGTATAAGGAGCGTGAGGCCCTAACATCACAGTAATTCTACCATCTTCAAAACCATGCCATTTCTCCGCCAGGGCTTCTGACTCTTCTAATGCTTGTAGTCCCCTGTCCCCGCCGACAATGCCCCTGGACAAAGAGGCCCGCATACCGCTTTCTTGTACCGCTTGAGCCACCTGGTCCATAAAAAAGTACATATCGGCAAAAGTGGTGACTCCCGCCTTAAGCATTTCCAGGATGCTGAGTTTTGTTCCCCAATAGACATCTTCCGGGGTAAGTTTCGCCTCCAAGGGCCAGATCCTCGTCTCCAGCCACTGCATCAATGGCAGGTCGTCCGCATAGCTACGCAACAGGGTCATAGCTGCATGGGTATGGGCATTAACTAAGCCCGGCAAAGCCACTTTTCCGGCAGCATCCAGCACCCGCTCCGCTTTAAAATCCCGGGGAACCGTGCCAACCGGCCCGACATGGACGATTCGATTACCGGCTACGGCAATCTCTCCCACAAAATACCTTTCTCCCGGTTCATGCAAGTTTTTCTCCATTGGTATCACAATACAGTTTTTGATCAGGAGATTTGCCAAATTAATCCCTCCTTTAAATTAACCTTCCTCATCAAACAAAGCAGCCACAAAATCTTTGGCGGAAAAAGGTTTTAAATCATCAATACCTTCCCCTACGCCAATGTATTTCACCGGGATCTCCATTTGATCTGCCACAGGGATAATGACTCCGCCTTTAGCGGTACCGTCAAGTTTAGTCAAAACTATTCCCGTTACATTGGCAGCTTCCTTAAATACCAAGGCTTGAGACAAAGCGTTTTGCCCGGTAGTGGCATCGATGACCAATAGAACTTCGTGGGGAATCTCAGGCGCTTCCCTTTGCAACACCCGGAAAACCTTATTCAATTCATTCATCAGATTCTTCTTGTTTTGCAATCGTCCCGCCGTATCGATAATCAACACATCCGCCTGGCGGGATTGAGCTGCTTTCAACCCGTCAAAAGCTACCGCTGCCGGATCAGAGCCTTCCTGGTGTTTGATCAGATCCGCCCCGCTGCGGTCAGCCCATATTTCCAATTGTTCAATAGCTGCGGCTCTGAATGTATCGGCAGCTGCCAGTACCACTTTTTTACCTTCATTTTTGAAATTAGCCGCCAGTTTGCCAATGGTAGTAGTCTTACCGGCTCCGTTGACACCCACCACCATAATTACCGTCAAACTTCCCTCTTGTAAATTAAGACCGGTGTCATGGGCACTTAAAATAGCTTCTATTTCTTCTTTGAGAATTGCTTTGACTTCTTCACCGCCGGCTGCCTTTTTTTCCTTGGCGGCGGCTTTCACTTTCTCCACTAAGCTCAGAGTGGTTTCCACACCCACATCACTTTGAATCAGTATCTCTTCCAGTTCCTCATAAAACTCATCATCGATTCTGGTACGTCCGGTGACTAAATTGTTCACCTTATTAATAAAACCTTCCCTGGTTTTGGTTAATCCCGCCTTCAGTTTGTTAAAGAATCCCATTTACAGCAACCCCCTAAAAAAATAATAAGGCTAAGGTTTCTGAAACCTTAACCTCATAATTTTACCATAATGGCTATGTCAGCTCAATGGGCTTGCACAGCCCGGTATATTCCTGAGCGATACCGAATTTCCGGTTCCTGATTTCCGCTTCCTCTTCAGGCGTGCCGGCATCAAAAAAGGCAATGTTTAGCCTTTCGTCTTCATCAGCCAGTTGATACAACCGGTCCTCCACTTCGATGACGGTAGCACCTTTGATCTCTCCATCCTGGTCATGGCCAATTGCTATAATAGGGCGACCCCAGGTGCCGGGACCGGCACTGGCGTCCCCCACATGCATGACTCCCGTTCCGCCGGGATGGGTATGCACAATCACGGCATTGTCGGGCAACACGTCCCCGTAAATTTCCCGGAGGGATTTGCCTTTAATGTCGGCGGCACTGGAAGCCATTAGCCGGGCGGGTACGTAGCCCATACCTCCCGCTATAATCTTGCCTAAAGGCTGGACTACTCCCTGGTCATCAAGTTGTCCAATCACCGACACTTCCCGCCCTTGGCCGATGGAAATCGATTCCTCCACCAGTTCTTTAGCCAATTCCCCATTAAGGGCAGTTACTTTGGCTCTGGGCAAACGCCAAGAGGACTCCACAGGGGAGTGTTTAACCGGCTCCTTTTCAGGTAAATCGACCACCGGCAAGCTATCACTCAAATCCAAAAAAGCCAACCCCAGCTCGTTGGTTTTCCTCAGTACCTCTTTTTCCGCCTCCATGGTATCAGTGACTAAAGTCTCAAGATTTAGATACTCCGCTTCCGTAGCCAAATCATAATGCCCAGGCTTAGGCATGATCAAGCCAACGCCTGCTACACCGTCGTTTTTAACTCCGATACTCACTACAGGCAAATTAAAAAAATCCACACCGGTTACATCGGTAATCAACCCCGTTTTGCCGGAACGTGTAGTTATAAAAACAGCATTATCGGGTAATTGCTTAAGACCCTCGATAATCGAATTACCTTCCATTGCAGCAACCTTCCCCAACAGGACTCGCAAGGGAATGCCGCTTAATCCACCTTCAACCAACTCTGTATGCGAGGAGATATAACCTTCTTCATCGATAAAGCCAAAACAGCCCACATTTCTTCCTTGTCCCAACAAACGGGTACTTTCTACTAACCCATCCACTAAAAAACCGGCAATGCCCTTAATTTTTTTCACACTACCCCTCCTCTGATCCCCTTTAGTTTTCCCTGGGGACAAAGGAGTATTCCACTCCTAAACAACTTCTCCAGTAGGCGTCAGTTTAACGGAAATCAAACGGGAAACCCCTTTTTCCTCCATAGTGACTCCATACAGGGCATCGGCTGCTTCCATCGTACCTTGTCGATGGGACACTACAATAAACTGAGTCTGCTCAGTAAACTCCCTGATAAACTGGGCAACCCGTTCCACGTTCACATCATCCAAATTTGATTCAATCTCATCCAGCACACAAAAAGGGCTGGGTTTCACTTTCAGCAAAGCAAAAAGTAAAGCGGTAGCTGTCAATGCCCTTTCCCCACCTGACAAAAGGGATAGGTTTTGCATCTTTTTCCCCGGAGGCTGGGCGATGATGTCAATACCACTTTCCAACAGGTTATCCGCATCAGTCAGTTGCAAGGTGGCCTTGCCTCCGTCAAAAAGATAGGTGAAAACATCTTGAAAGGCAATCTCTACTTCTTCAAAAGTCTCCTTAAAACGACGGCCCATAATTTTTTCCATCTCATCAATAATCTTAAAGAGACCTTTCCTGGCTTCTAAAAGATCCTCCTGTTGAGTTTTCAGGAAGCGGTAACGTTCTTCCAGCCGTTCATACTCTACTGTAGCATTAGGATTAACCAAACCAAGGGCATCGATCTCTTTTTTGAGGGTACGCACCCGGTTTTCCACCACACGCCGGGAGATCAGTTCCAACTGCCTTGCTTTAGCTTCTTCCCAGGTCAATTGAAACTTTTCCTGCAACCTGCTGACGGCATTATCCCATTCCACCTCTAACCGGGTCAATTGCATGGCTACTTGATGGTGCTCTTCTTTTAGTTCTTTTAATTCTTTACTCAATCGCCCTAATCCAGCGTCCAAACTACGTAAACCCGTTTGGGCTTCTACTAATTCTGCCTCCAGGTGCTTTTGCTCATTTTCCAATTGCTGACATTCTGACACAAGTTGAAGCTCCTGTTCCTCCAATTGAGCCAAGGTGAGACTCAGTGAAGCTTTTTGCCCAGCCAGTTGAGCCAGTTCCTGCTCCATCTGTTCAAGGGCATCCAAGGCTTCCTGTCGAGTTTGTCTGGCATAAGCCAAAGCACTCTCCAGGGATTTCAGCTTTTCCCGTTGGGAAGCCAACAGGACTTTTTGTTCTGTCAACCGGTCATTTAAGCTCCGCACCTTTTGATTGAGCAGCTCTTCCCGGGCATGATTCTGCTGCAGTTCCTGCCGGAGCTTTTCTTTATGAACAGCCGCCGCTGTCCTTTGTTTTTCTACCTCATCCAATTGTAACTGTAAATCTGCCTCCTGTACCTGCAACTGCTCTTCTTCCCAAAGTCCGAGCTCCGTTATTTTATCTTGATTAAGCAGCTCTTGCTCTAATCGCTGTCTTTCGGCTTCCCTGCTTTCTATTCCCAATGCCAGTTTGCCTGTTTCCTCCTGTAGCTGCTGCCATTCAATCTCCAAATCTTTTTGCTGTTGTTCCCTGTCCCTGAGCAACTGTTGAAGTTCAGCTTGTTTGGCTTCCAGTTTATTTAATTTATTCTTCTGCTCCCCAATTTCCCGGTTGCGTCCCAATAGACCCGTTCCCATCGATTGCCGGCTGCCTCCCGTTAAAGAACCTCCGGGGAACAATACATCACCGTCGAGGGTAACGACTTTTAAGGAATAACGGCTTTTTCGAGCCACAGCACGGCCTACCGGCAAATCCTTAACTACTACAATGGTACCCAACAAGTAATCCAACACAATTTCCAGTCCCGGCACAATTTGTACCAGCTCGGAAGCCAGCCCCAAAACACCATCTTCCCCTAACAAAGGCTGGTATTCTTTGGCAAGTTTACGAGGTTTCAAGGTATTCAAAGGAAGAAAGGTAGCCCTTCCAGCCTTCTCTTTTTTCAGCCATTGGATAGCCCTTTGAGCTTCTTCATCAGTCTCCGTTACCAAGTTTTGCACAGCATTCCCTAAGGCGGTCTCAATCGCCCTTTCATACTGGGAAGGTACTTTCAGCAATTCACCCACTACCCCAAGGATCTTTAATTCCCCATTGGCAACGGGATTGCGGAATAGATTTCGCACACCGGCATGATAACCTTCCAGGCTTTCTCTCATTTCTTCCAGAACTCTAATACGGGAAGAAACACTGTGCTTGGCTTGGCTCACCTGCTCCATCTCTGACCGCAAGGATGACACCTGCTGTTCCAGTTCCTTCTTCCGTTCCATGAGCTCCTTTTGCTGCTGTTTAAGTTGCTGCAGTCGCCCTTGATGTTCGCTCAATTCACTACCGTTTAGCTCCAACTGTTCCTGCAACTCTTTCCGGCGGAGCTCATTTTCAGCTGCATTTTCTTTAAGTCTGAGGGACTGCTGTTTGATATTTCTTAATTCAAATTGTAACTCCAGTTGTTTGTTATTCAAACTCACCAGTTTTTGCTCCGCATCGAAAAGAGCGTCTTTTAACTGCTCTTCTTTTTCTTGACATTGGGCCAGTTCTTGCTGGTAAGCAGAAAACTTCTGTTCACCGTCCGTTAAAGCCTCCTGTTGGGGTGAGCCGGCGATTACCAGTTCATCATACTCTTGCTGCCGGTCGCAACACTCCTTCTCTAATTGCAACAGTTTAGCCTGGTTATGAATGATTTCTTCTTGAAGCTTGCCCTCCCTTTCCTGGATAACAGCAACCCTGTCCTTAGCAATAGTCATATCACTATGATTCTTATTCAATTCTTTTTGTAGCCGGAAAAGCTCTTCCTGCTTCTTTCGCTGCCGTTCCTCCAATTGTTGTTTAGCAAGTTGACCCTGTTCCCATTCGGTAGTCAGGAGGGCATGGCTGCTTTCTTGCTCCCAAATCTTTTTTTCCAGCTGCTGTTCTTTAACCAGGACTTTTTCCCGGTTCTCGCTAAGTTTTTCCAAATCTAAACAGGTAAGACTGATTTCTAAAGCCTCTAACTCCCGGCTCCACTGTTGATGTTGTTGGGCCTTTTGGGCTTCCTCCTTCAGGGGAGGCAGGTTTTGTTCAATTTCAAACAAAAGATCTTGAAGTCGATTTAAATTGACATCGGTACTTTCCAATTTTCTGGCTGCTTCCAGTTTACGATTGCGATAACGGATGATCCCGGCGGCTTCCTCAAATAAAGCCCGTCTTTCTTCCGGGCGAGAACTGAGGATGGCATCTACCTGCCCTTGGCCGATAATAGCGAAAGCCTCTTTCCCCACTCCTGTATCATTGAAAAGCTCCTGAATATCCTTTAAGCGGCAAGGAACTTTATTTATCAAGAATTCACTTTCTCCCGAACGGTAAACTCGCCGGGATACGGTTACTTCATCGAAGGCCAGGGGCAAAAGACCGGAGGTATTGTCGAAAACCAAAGTCACATCGGCCATACCAAGAGGCTTTCTTTTTTCGCTGCCGTTAAAAATCACATCTTCCAGCTTGGAGCCACGCAAAGATTTGATGCTTTGCTCGCCCAACACCCAACGCAGAGCATCACAAATGTTACTCTTGCCGCTGCCATTAGGTCCTACAATGCAGGTAATGCCCGGTCCGAATTCCAGTTTCGTTTTATCAGCAAATGATTTAAAACCATGAATCTCCAGGGATTTAAGATACAAACTCCTTACCTCCAGCCGGCTTTAATCTGATACTTCTATATTTTAACATGAAACGGACAAATCTTCTCAAAAAAAATAAGCCGCTTAAGCAGCCTATTTAGTTCTTGTTTTCTGGAGTTGTTCCAGGGCTTTTTCCGCCGCCTGCT
>JAAYOX010000243.1 GCA_012520135.1 Clostridia bacterium | reverse complement strand
GGGGAAGTCAAAGAGCAGGAAGTGTTCATGGGAGACTTTCCCTTGATGACTGAGAAAGGCACTTTTATTATCAATGGTGCAGAACGGGTTATTGTGAGCCAGCTGGTTCGCTCTCCCGGTGTGTACTATACGGAGCAGCTAGATCCCAGCGGTGTCAATATTTATGGGGCAACTATTATTCCCAACCGGGGAGCATGGCTGGAATTTGAAAGCGATGTCAACAGGAATATCTATGTGCGGGTAGACCGTACCCGTAAAATTCCCGTAACTGTATTGGTTAGAGCCTTGGGATACGGTACTAACAGCCAGATTCTGGAATTGTTTGACCAGGACCCCAGTATTCAGTTGACCCTGGAAAGGGATAATTCCGATAGCGAAGAAGAAGCACTGGTGGAAATCTATAAGCGGTTGCGGCCCGGCGAACCTCCGGCAGTGGAAAGTGCCCGTTCTTTGTTGGAGACCCTCTTTTTCGATCCCAAAAGATATGATTTGGGTAATGTAGGTCGCTATAAGCTGAACAAAAAGCTTAATCATGGTGTTCTCTACCAGGAGAATGAAGACGGCACCAAAGAATTCATCCGTCACTTAACCAAGGAAGATATCATTGCCTCCATCAGATACTTTTTGGAACTGATGAACGGTGAGAGATTGCCCGACGACATTGATCACTTGGGCAACCGTAGGCTGAGATCCGTTGGGGAGTTATTGCAGAATCAGTTCCGCATCGGTCTTTCCAGAATGGAACGGGTAGTTCGGGAACGGATGACCATTCAAGATGTGGAAGTGATTACTCCTCAAGTATTGATTAATATTAGACCGGTGGTTGCAGCCATCAAAGAATTTTTTGGTTCCAGCCAGTTATCTCAATTCATGGATCAGACCAACCCTCTGGCGGAACTGACCCATAAAAGACGTCTAAGTGCATTGGGACCCGGGGGCTTAAGCAGGGAAAGAGCCGGCTTTGAAGTCCGGGACGTACACCATTCCCATTACGGGAGAATGTGTCCTATTGAGACCCCTGAAGGACCTAATATCGGTCTAATCGGTTCATTGAGTACTTATGCCCGGATAAATGAGTTTGGGTTCATTGAAACCCCTTATCGTAAGGTAGATAAGGAAAAGGGAATTGTTACCGATGAAATCGTCTATGTTACCGCTGACGAAGAAGATGAATATGTAATCGCTCAAGCCAACGCGCCCTTGGATGAAGAAGGACGTTTCATCAATAACCGGGTTAACGCCCGTTACGGTAGCGAGATCTTGGTTGTGCCGGTGGAAGAAGTAGATTTTATGGATGTGACTCCCAAGCAGGTCTGGAGTGTGGCCACGGCCTTGATTCCTTTCCTGGAACACGACGATGCTAACCGGGCTTTAATGGGAGCCAACATGCAGCGGCAAGCAGTGCCTTTATTGAGGACTGAGGCACCGTTTGTAGGTACCGGGATGGAATGGAAAACTGCCAGGGATTCCGGTGTGGTGGTGATCGCCAAAAATTCCGGAGTGGTAGAGAGAGTAACAGCCCGGGAAATCGTGATTCGTACCGATGACGGTGATGTGGAAAAGCATAGGCTGCTGAAATTTTCCCGTTCCAACCAGGGCACCTGTATTAACCAAAAACCTATTGTTAAAAGAGGGCAGCGGGTGGAAGCAGGAGATATTATTGCCGACGGTCCTTCCACTGACATGGGAGAGTTGGCTTTAGGTCGGAATGTGCTGGTAGCTTTTATGACTTGGGAAGGTTATAACTACGAGGACGCTATTCTTATCAGTGAAAAGCTGGTGAAGGAAGACGTTTTCACTTCCATCCATATTGAAGAGTACGAGTGTGATGCCCGGGATACTAAGCTGGGTCCTGAGGAAATCACCAGGGACATCCCTAACGTCGGGGAAGAAGTGCTCAAGGATCTGGATGAACGGGGCGTTATTAGAGTTGGCGCTGAAGTGAGACCCGGAGACATCCTGGTCGGAAAAGTTACCCCTAAAGGGGAAACGGAATTGACTGCTGAGGAGCGGCTCCTGCGGGCTATTTTTGGTGAGAAAGCCAGGGAGGTTAGGGATACTTCCCTACGGGTACCTCACGGAGAAACAGGAAAGATCGTCGATGTTAAAGTATTTTCCAGAGAAAACGGTGACGAACTGGCTCCCGGGGTTAATGAATTAGTACGGGTTTACGTGGCTCAGAAACGTAAAATCTCCGAAGGAGATAAAATGGCAGGGCGCCATGGTAATAAAGGGGTTATTTCCAGAATACTGCCTGAGGAAGATATGCCCTTTTTACCTGACGGTACCCCGGTGGAGATTGTGCTTAATCCCCTGGGTGTTCCTTCCCGGATGAACATTGGTCAAGTGTTGGAGGCCCATATGGGGTTGGCCGCAAAGGCTTTGGGTATGCATATTGCTACCCCGGTTTTTGACGGTGCCTCGGAAAAAGACATACAAGATGCATTACTTAAAGCAGGCCTGCCCGGCAGCGGCAAGACAAAGCTCAGAGACGGCAGAACCGGTGAGTATTTCGATAATGAAGTCACAGTGGGCTACATGTATGTGCTGAAACTGGCCCACTTGGTAGATGACAAGATTCATGCTCGTTCAATGGGACCCTATTCCCTGGTTACCCAACAGCCCTTAGGCGGTAAGGCTCAATTCGGGGGACAGCGGTTCGGTGAGATGGAGGTATGGGC
>JAAYOX010000242.1 GCA_012520135.1 Clostridia bacterium | reverse complement strand
GGGAGATAGAACGGCCCCGATCATCAATGATTGTTTTGCAACCGTTGAATTCGGCAAAAGTAATCAGGGGATCGGGAAGATTAGCCGCTTCAATATTATTATTGATCAACATCTCCAACCGGACGGGGATTTTGGGAATGGCCGTTTTATTTACTTCCTCCGGCGAGACCCCGGCGGCAACCAGCATTTCATCGGTAGTATATTCAATGATGGAGTTAAAGGAAATCCCTAGCTCTCTCCCCTTTAAATCTGCAACGGTTTTAATGTCACTGTCCGGCGATACTACAATGGCAAAACGCCGTCTTTCATCAGTGGCTTCAAGGGTGACGGAGGTAACTTTCAGATCCGTGCCGGACTCCTTCAATAAAGCCGCTACCACCATATCGTTCATCATACCGTCTATATCCCCGGATTGGATAGCACTTTGGCTTTCTACGGTACTTTGAAAAGGAATTAATTCTACTGTTAACCCTTCCTCCGCAAAATAACCCTTTTCATTTGCCACAACCATAGGTAAAATGTCTTCTAGGGACAAGACACCCAGTTTCAAAGTTTCAGTGGCAGGGTCTGCTGCTTTCTGAGAGCTGCAACTTGCTGCCGTTAGAACCAGTAAGCCTGCCAATAACAAAATAATAATTCTTTGCTTTGCTTTCATCATCTTACCTCCCCGGCAAAAACTGAACTTGAGTTCATTTCTTGCTTTAGATTGTAACTTGTCTAATCCATTAAATCAAGCCTAAATTAACAGAATTTGCCGAAATTTTGTGGGAAAAACCGGAAAGGAAGTGTCATGAATTTGTTGCTGAAACCGTGGATTTTGGCCAGCCGGCCCAAAACGCTGCCGGCGGCTTCTGCTCCCGTTATTGTAGGGACAGCCATCGCCCTGGGGGACGGTGTCTTTCGCTGGGGACCGGCCCTGGCCGCTCTCATTTGCGCACTGTTAATCCAGATCGGCACCAACCTGGCCAATGATGTATTTGATTTCAAAAAGGGAACTGATACTGAGGAAAGAACGGGTCCTTTACGGGTGACCCAGGCCGGCTTACTCACTCCTAACCAGGTAATGTGGGGTATGGCCGCCGTCTTTGCCCTGGCTTTTATCATTGGCATTTACTTGATAATAGTGGGAGGTTGGCCTATTCTTCTCATCGGTGTCTTATCCATTCTATCAGGCATTGCTTATACAGGAGGACCGTATCCTTTAGGCTACAACGGGCTGGGAGATATCTTTGTCTTTATTTTCTTCGGCCCGGTGGCTGTCTGCGGAACGTATTATGTGCAGGCTTTAAGCTTAAATTGGACCGTTGGTTTGGCCTCCATACCGATGGGGCTATTGACCACAGCCATTTTAGTGGTAAACAACCTGCGGGATCTGCCTACGGACCGGAAAGCAGGCAAAAAGACTTTGGCAGTCCGGTTGGGGAAAAAGGCAACCCAATTGGAATACCTGCTGCTGGTGGCAGTATCATTCATCATCCCTGTCTCTTTATGGGTATCGGATTATGCTTCCTTTTGGATGCTGCTACCCCTGCTGGCTATCCCCTGGGCGATACCCTTGATCAAAGACATCTACACCAAACAGGGAGCCCCTTTAAACATAACATTAGCCGGAACCGGTAAGCTGGAACTCCTCTACGGTATCGGCTACTCCCTGGGCTATATACTGGATAAACTGCCATAAAATAATCCCCGGCAATTAAACGCCGGGGATTATTTCAACTATTTAATACTCCAGGCTTAAGACCGGATCGATTACTGCCTGTTTGGCCACATCAATGAAACCGTGGTCGGTAATTGCGTATTCGGGCAAAGCCGCCAAGCTGATAAAGGAGAGGAACATAAACGGAAAACCGATGGAGCTTTCCAACTCCCGTTGGATCACGGCATTGAGCCGCTTTTTCTCCTCCGCCAAGGCCCAAGCATCCAAATCGCTCAGCAAGCCCAAAACAGGATAAGCTATCTCATATAACACCTGACCGTCTTTAACAGCCAGCTGCCCTCCTCCAATTTCCGCCAAACGGTTGACTGCCAGTGCCATATCCTCATGGTTGGTTCCTAACACGATAATGTTGTGGTTATCATGGCCCACCGTGGAAGCAATTGCCCCCGCTTTCATGTTGAAGCCACCCATAAAAGCCTTGCCGATATTGCCGTTTTTGCCGTGACGCTCAACCTGGGCAATGTAAAGGATATCCTGGTCCAGGTCGGCCTGGATGACACCGTCTGCCACAGCCAGTTGAGCTTCCTGACCAAAAGTGATGGGAATCCAATCGAGCGTCCGCATTAGCTTGACATTGGCTTTCTTGGCTTTAGGATCAACGGTAATGGCTAAGTCTTGTGGCTCGACGGGTTTTTTCAGTTTGATGGTGTTGAGCAAAATGGGGTTATGTTCCGCTACAGGAAGCCGCTCCAACAGGTTCCCCGCTTCTACTACTAACTTGCCTCCGGCAATAACCGACAGGATGTTAAAATCTTCGGGACCGGAAACTATATTAATGTCAGCCCGCCGGCCGGGAGTGAGAGAACCTACTTCCCGGTCCAGACCAAAGGCACGGGCCGCATTTAACGATACCATCTGTACTGCAGTGACAAAGTCTATTCCTTGGGCTAAAGCTGTTTTCAACGCATCATCCAAGTGGCCCCGGTCTACGGCATCAATGGTATGCAAATCGTCGGCAATAATACTGCACATGGTAGGATCTACTTGATGTTCTGTAATAATTTTCAAACACTCTACCAGGTTTCTGGCGGCAGAACCCTCCCGCATCATCACATGACAACCTAACCGCACCCTCTCCAAAGCGTCTTCGGTACTGAGGGACTCATGGTCAGTCCAGATTCCTGCCGCCATACAGTATTGCATGGCAGAACCTTTGAACTCCGGTAAATGACCTTGCAAAGATTTACCCTGGGCCAAGGCCAACTCCATTGACTGAATCAAATCCTGGTGTTGCTGCAGTACATAGGGACCTACGATTTCTGACAAACCGACTGCACCAGGACGTTCCAAGGCCTTGGCAATAATCTCTGCATTAAAAGAGCCGCCGCTGGTTTCCAAACCGGGAGAGAAAGGCACGTGGGAGGGAACAACAAAGTAAATTCTCAAAGGGGTATCTTTTGCTTCATCCAGCACAGCTTCAATGGCCTCTAAACCGCCTACCACCCCTACCTCGTGCATATCAGCCATGACACAGGTTGTTCCATGAACCAGCATGATCTCAGCAAACTGCCTGATACTGAGGCTGGTACTCTCGGGGTGGATATGCCCGTCAATAAAACCGGGCAACAGGTAATTGTTTTGAGCATCGATTACTTTGGTTTCCGGTCCGATACAATGACTGACGTCTCCAACTGCGGCAATTCTGTCTCCTTTGACAGCTACTCCACCGGGATAGATTTCCTTGGAGTAAACATTGACAACCCGCCCATTCACTACCGCCAAATCAGCCTTTTCCTGACCCAGGGTTACCGCCATCAACCCTTTGTCCATTTTGTACATACTATATAGCCTCCTTTTTAAATAGTCTTTTTCCGGAAACCTTATGCCTACAACAACCATCTCATAGACCGGCCTAAACCGGCGGACCTACCTGCTTTGCCGCCCAATTGTCCCCACTGTTACCTAAAAACTGGGCGGCGTTGCCGTAATCAGAATCTTACTTTGCTTTCCGGTCTTATTCCGAAAGGAATGGGGGATAGTGCAGGGATAATAAAGAGTATCACCCTCCTCCAAGATATAAACTTTTCCTCCGTGCAAATCTACTTCTACCTCTCCCTCCAGCACAAAAATAAACTCTTCCCCCTCATGGGCTACATATTCGGTGGCTTGGGTATAAGGGGGCAAAGTCACAATCGCAGGCTCCATTTTAAAAGTTAAGTTAGCAACCAGAAATTCTTCCGTAATGTGCCCCTGAGGGCTTGTATTTCTGATTAAGGTCTTCCGTTCTCCCCGTTTAACAAAACTGATTGCATTTTCCGTTTCTGCAGCCAACATGGCAATTACTGAAGTGTCTAAAGCTTGGGCAATTTTCTGCAGCGTTTGCAAGTTGGGGCTGACTTTCTCATTTTCAATCTGGCTGAGGGTAGGCGCTGAAACACCTGTTTCGCTTGCCAACTCTCGCAAAGACAGCCCTTTTGCTTTTCTAAGTTCCCTAATCAAACTACCAATCTGCACCTTACTTATTCCATCCCTTCTAATCTACCATGGGAAATCGCTCCGGTAATTCAATGCCTGCCCGTTTACGAATAGCTTTGGCCCTTGCTTTGGCTTCTTCCAAAATGGCCTTTTCATCTACCGTCAGCACTTTCCTGTCTTTCATCACCCATCGTCCATCACACATAACCGACCGGACATTGGAAGAATGCATGGACGTTACCAGATTGGCTATGGGATCATGGAGCGGCAACATACCGGGAGAATCGGGATCTATCACAATTAAATCCGCTTTTTTGCCTACTTCCAATGAACCGATTTCACTCTCCCATAAGAGTGCCTTGGCCCCGTCAACAGTAACCATTTTGACAATTTGCTGGGCCGGTACAGCAGTTGGATCCAACAGCCGCCCTTTGTGAATCAACGAAGTCAGCCACATTTCATCAATCAGGTCCATCCGGTTGTTGGAAGGAGCCCCGTCGGTGCCAATGGTGACACAAATGCCCTTGTCCAGCATTTCAGGGATTTTGGCAAATCCCAAGACCCGCATGGCCGCCGCCGGATTATGGGATACTTTAACTTCATGTTGTGCAAACAGATCGAGCTCTTCATCAGTCAGCCAAACACAATGGACTGCCAGGAAATTTTTATCCAAAACTCCTAAATTATGCAGGTGAGTCACGGTGCCGGCTCCCCTGGTTTCTTGACAAAAGCTGATTTCCTCCCGGATCTCTGCCACATGCATATGAACTCCTACCCCGTATTGATCTGCCAGTTCCTTAGTCTTGACGATCAGTTCATCGGAGTTATTGAAGATGGTTCTCAGACCGAACCAGACTTTAATGCGGCCGTTAGCGCTGTTATGCCACTTTTTCAGGTTGTCCACCTGAATATCCAGGACTTCCTCAGTAGTTTCCTGCCATACCGGAGGCAGCCCTTCGCCGCAGTCCATGGAAGAGCGGGCCAAGATGCCCCTAATACCGATTTCCGACACTGCCCTGCCCATTCCGTTAACATGCTGTCCTCCCGGTTCAGCAAAAGTTGTTACCCCGCATTTAACCTGTTCCAGGCAGCACAGCAAAGTGGAGATATAGGAATCTTCTTCCGTCAATTGACTTTCGTAGGGAAAAGTTCTTTCCGCCAGCCAAACCAACAAGGGTACATCATCGCCCAGCCCCCGCCCTAATTGCTGGGAAGTATGAACATGGGTATTAATCAGTCCCGGCAGCACCAGCTTCCCCCGGGCGTCAATAATTTCGGCATTGGCATCGACATCATTCAAATCTACTTGTCCCACTGCTTTAATGCGATCGTTCTCAACCAGCACATCACCCTTGCCATAAACCGTCATACCGGGGTTCATGGTTACAACCATGCCATTTCTTATGAGGACTTGCATTTTGACCTTCCTTTCTTTTAAAAATTTAAATTTTTCCGGTTGCTCGCGGAGGCCTCCCTAAGAAACTTGGAACCGCCCGCCACATGGCAGGCGGTTCCCAATTAAACCCGCATCTTTGACCACTCGAACTACGAACCAACTTATCGTTTAGTAATTTTTATCATTGTAACCATATTGTATAGTATCCTAAACGCAGAGTCAATAAATGGGCAAACAAAAAACGGTTCCCGTGCCTCCTGCAGGCACGAGAACCGCTTCCTAGTTTTATTTGGTCAAGGATTTCCACAGGCAAACTCTTTTTTCCAACCCGTCAATAACCAGGTACAGGAAAAAACCCATCAATCCCATAGCCAGAATACCGGCAAACAT
>JAAYOX010000241.1 GCA_012520135.1 Clostridia bacterium | reverse complement strand
ATGATGGGACTTGAACCCACGACCCCCAGAGCCACAATCTGGTGCTCTAGCCATCTGAGCTACACTCACCACGAATTAACAAATGGCACGCCTGGCAGGATTCGAACCTGCGGCCTACGGATTAGAAGTCCGTTGCTCTATCCAGCTGAGCTACAGGCGCATTTTAGAATGGAGCGGGTGATGGGAATCGAACCCACGTAACTGGCTTGGAAGGCCAGCGCTCTACCATTGAGCTACACCCGCATGTGCCTCTAGCAAACGGAGCATATATAGTATACCCAAAAATCCTAATCAGGTCAAAGTATTTTTTTGCCTGTTTGCCCGCCAGAATAAGAGCCCCTTGCCAACAGTATTAACTTGAACACAGGAGCTATTATAACATCTGTAACTGTATCTTGCAAGTGCATTTTTCCCTTTTTGCTTCGCTATTAATTAATGAAGTACAAATTATTATCCCTCTTTATTTCATCTCCAATTCCGCGATTACTCCATTTACAGTATCCCCATCGATGGTCAAAATTCCGAAAGTCGGTTTGCCTCCTCCTCTGACATGGGATAAGCTACCGGGATTAAACAACAGAACTCCCTTTTGCCATACCTGAAGGGCTTGATGGGTATGTCCAAAGACTGCAACCGTCACACCTAATTGGACTGCCCTCTCCAGCAACAGCTCGTAACCGGACTTAACTCGATAAAGGTGCCCGTGAGTTAAAAGAATTTTCACTTTCTCATATTCAAGGACCATTTCTTCCACACCGCCAAGGTTAAACCAATCGCAATTACCAACTACTGCTTCTACCGGTACGGTAGTGGTTTTGCTCAGTTCTTTCGCATCTTGGTAATGGTCTCCCCCATGAAGCAGATAATCAATCTGCCCCATTTGTTGTATTGCTCTTCTGGCGGCACCCAACTCCCGATGGGTATCACTGATAATACCCAAACGAATCACTATTAGCCCTCCCTCAAAAACTCAACTAAAAGAGGTTTTAAATTGTGAAATGCCCTTGAACGATGGCTGATAGCATTTTTCTCTGCCAAAGACAATTCCGCCATGGTTCTCTGATAATCCGGTTCTACCAAGAAGAGAGGGTCATAGCCAAAACCATTATCACCCCTCGGTCCAAAACCGATTCGTCCCCGGCAAACACCTTCCGTAAAGACTTCCTTCCCAGGGCCGAAAATAGCACAAATCACCGAACGGAATTGCGCCCCTCGACCGGACTCCGGCACATCGCTTAATGCTTGTAGTAACTTTCGGTTATTGTCCTCATCCGTAGCTTTTTCACCGGCATACCTGGCAGAATAGACTCCGGGCGCACCGCTTAAAGCATCTACTTCCAAACCCGAGTCATCGGCAATAACAGGCAAACCGGTATGAGCAAAAACTGTTTCTGCCTTGACCCGGGCATTTTCCTGAAAAGTAGTACCTGTTTCCGGAATCTCCCCCAGTTCGGGAAAGTCGTGCAAGGATCTGACCTCCACCGGCACATCCCCTAGCATTTGTTTCAACTCTCGCACCTTGCCTAAATTGTGCGTAGCTAAAATAAGTTCTTTCATTCTTTGACACCAACCTGCCCCGCTATTTCTCCCAATGCTTCTTTCTGTAAAATAATCAATTCCTGTACCCCTTTGCCGGCTAAATCCAGCAATTCGTCCAGTTCCTTGCGACTGAAAGGACTTCCTTCTGCTGTACCTTGCACCTCTATAATGTTGCCTTGGCCGGTCATCACCACGTTCATATCTACTTCCGCTTGGGAATCTTCCCGGTAACAGAGATCCAGGCATAGCACTTCACCGATCTTGCCCACGCTGACGGCAGCTAAGAAATCCTTTAGGGGCATTTTCTCAATCACATTAGTATCAATCAAATGTTGGCACGCATCCACCAAGGCCACAAAACCGCCGGTAATTGCCGCCGTTCTGGTCCCACCGTCGGCCTGAATTACATCACAGTCAATCCAAATCGTCCTTTCCCCTAAAGCCTCCTGATCAACAACCGCCCTGAGAGAGCGGCCTACCAGGCGCTGGATCTCCATGGTGCGTCCGCCCAAACGCCCTTTGGCAGCTTCCCGGACAGTTCTTTGCTGGGTAGCCCTGGGCAACATGGAATATTCAGCCGTCACCCATCCTTTATTTGTACCTTTTAAAAAGGGAGGTACTTTTTCCTCAACCGTAGCGGTACAGATCACTTTGGTGTCCCCAACGGAAATCAATACCGACCCTTCCGCCGGCTTAATAAAATTTCGGACTATAGTAACCGGGCGCAGTTCATCCCAGAAGCGCCCATCTATTCTCGCATCCACTTAACTACCTCCTACTTATTTTGCTTTGCGGCGAACCCCGGCCACACCTACTCCTCCCAAGGTTGATCTCGTCTCCAAGACGGTAACAAAAGCATTCTTGTCCCATTCGTCAATTATACCTAATAGTTCTTTAACCCGTTTACGCCGTAGAATAATATGTAATATCGGGTGGATTCCTTCGCGACCCTGACCTTCCACAATTGTAACTCCGAAACCTGCCTCACGCAAATTTTCGGCCAGTTCCATAGGATTGTCTAAAGTAATAATCTGGACTGTGGCAAACCCGAGGGCCATTCGTTCTTCAAGCATACTGCCCACAATGTTGCCGGTGGCAAAACCGAGACCGTAAACAATGATGCTAAAAGGATCACTTAACCGTTCAACCACGTAGCCTAAGACTACAATATAGAGAGTTACCTCCACAAAGCCAATGCCTGCTGCCAGGAATCGTTTGCCGCGGACTAATAATAACATCCGAAGAGTAGCGCAGCTGACATCTATAACCCGGGCAGAAAAGATTAAAAAATACCCAAGGATTAGCTCCAACATGGTAGCTCTTCCCCTTCCCTATAAGATCCTATCCCATTTTAGCAATCTCTATCACCTAAAGCAACAAGCTGCTCCAATTTTTTACTGTTTGAAAACAGGCTCCAAAAACAAAACCCGCCCATAAGGACGGGTTCAAAATAGCTTTGTTGTTATTGTTCAGCAAAATACCGGATAATCCCTTGAGCGATTCCTTCGGCAGCTTTGGTTCTGAATTCTTCAGTGCCCAGCAACCTCTCCTCTTCCTGGTTGGAAATGAATGCCGTTTCCACCAAGATTGAAGGAACGGTAGTTTCTCTGAGAACCGCAAAGTTTGCTTCCAAAATACCGATATCTCGCCGGCCAAGCTTGGCAACCAGTTCTTGCTGGACCATAGTGGCTAATCGCTGACGACTAACCCTTTGCGCCCCAAGAATACTGTTCCAGGGTGCATAATAGTAAGTAGATGTCCCGGCAATAGAAGGGTTAGTAGAGGAATTGCAGTGAATGCTAACAAAAATGTCAGCCTGATTTTCATTGGCAATTCGGGCCCTGCTGTATAAATCCAAATTAGTAGAATCACCTGTTCTGGTCATAATTACAATGGCCCCTTCGCTCTCTAAAATCCCTGCCAATTTCCAAGCAATATCCGTATTGACATCTCTTTCATGTAATCCGGATTTTCCTACAGCTCCCGGATCAGACCAACCACCGGGTTGAATACTGCCGTGACCGGGGTCGATCACAATAATTTTGTCCTTAATGGAAGGAGGCTGGAGTTTTAGAGTTAACTCTGTTCCGTCTTCACTCAAGCTGATACTTGGGCTTACTACGGTTTTTAAATCAATGACAACCCTCGCCTGGTCTTGGGTAAACTGACCAACTCTGATACCGGCTGCCAATTGGTTCTCAGCCAGTCTCTGTTCATCCTGCTCCCAATCCAGGTCCAAGGTAGTATTATAGAAATCCATCACTACTCGTTGGGGATTGCCTAAACTCATCAGAGAATAATTAAGGGGGTGTTGTCCCGAAACTACCACTTCCAGTTTGTCGCCCAGGTCTCGAAACGAAATATCCCTGATCCAATTGGGTCCCGTATAGATGGGCACACTTGGCCTTGGACGTTCACCGGGTTCCGGGCTCCTGGAAGACGTATTGGAATCGGTCCTGACGGCTACTAACCAGTTGGCCACCCAACCTTGATAACCGTCTCTGGTCTGGATACGGTACCAGTCCCCTGATTCGCCCAAGATGGTAAATGCGTCTCCTTGCCTAACCTGTGTTACAGTGGGATGTTCAGTTCCGGGACCGCTTCTTACATTTACCACAGAAGCGGTGATTAAAGCGATCCGGGCCGTACTTTCATTCCCCGAAGGCGTCTCTACCGGCTCAGGCTTAGGGGTAGTCAGAACTACCGTCCGGGACGGGCCGTCCCACCCTACTTGAACCCCCAGACTGTCTCCCACAAAACGCAAGGGAACCATGGTGCGCCCGTCTTTGATTACCGGAGTGGTATCTAAAGCAACATCTACTCCATTAACCTTAGCAACAGCATGTCCAATCCAAAGTTGTACAATTCTGTTTTGACCGGTTATCGTAACCAGCTGCTCATCGGCATTCCAAAACACCTGAGAGCCCAATTCAGTAGCAACAAAACGAATAGGAACCATAGTGCGATTTTGAGGGTCTATGTAAGGCGGTGTATCCAGATCGACTAAACTGCCGTCAAGCTTGATTTTTACTCCGGTTTCAAGCGTCTCCGTTGGGTCGTTGGCATCGGGTGCCGGTGTCTCCTTGACCTCCAGCAAATAACCGGCTATCCAACCGTTTTTGCCGGAATTAGTTCGGACCTGATACCAATCATTTTGGCTTCCCAGTACAGACAACTCTTCTCCCTTAGGCACTTGGGTAACAATTTCCCCAGAGGTAGAAGGAATGGATCTGATATTAACTATTTTTCCTGTCACAATCCCTTTACCTACTTCCGCCCCCCAAGCAGTACCTGTCCAGGCAAGAAGCAGGCTTAAGCAAATCAACAACATCATCAACTTATGCGTACGTATTTCCTTCGCTATCCTCCTCACCTCCTTCCTCTGTCGTCAAAAGCTGTCTACTTTTTACAGATATTCTAGATACTTGTCTAATTTCCTTTGCCCATTTGACGAAGAATCGAAGGTAATTGTTCCCACGATGCCAAAAAACAAAAAAGGCTGGGATGATAAATGCCCAACCTTTGTTCATTATTGGTTTGTGGTAAACTATTGATAGTAGTAGTCAGTCATGACTAAACTGCTGTCAGGATAGATTTCCTGAGACAAACTAACGGCACCTGCAATAGTCTCTACTATCTTGCCATCTACCAAGAACTGTACCCTGTCCACTGTAGGAAACTGGGTTAAGGTGTTAACGATGGAATAGACCGTCAGACTTTCACCTAAATCTCCGCCGGCATGGTTTTCAACTAACTCTGAGCTGAAATCAACTATCACCAAGCCGTCCTCCTTGACATTAATATCTTTAAGTGTTGTACCGTAGGGAACGGTAGGCAGCAGCCCGGATTGAGGAGAAGGGCCGGACAGCAATTCATTGATGGTTGCTCGTGCTATGCCTACGGTCTTGGGAATCAGGCGGCTTTCTGCTACCAGAGACTGGCCGTAACCGTCGGCAAAATACAGAGTGACTTCTACCAGTTCTCCCGTCAGGCTAGTCTCCTCTTCAGGCGGAATGAATTCAGGAATGGGTTCCAAGGATAGCTCCACCTGGGTCTGATCACTATTAAACCGCTCTTTAATGGTAGATAAGGTATTCATTGCACCACACCCGGTTAATAGGATCATAACAGCCATAGTTAAAATAACCAATACCGCAATGTGACGAGCTGATACTAATTTCAAATTTCTTTCCTCCTTTACCTTATTTTGTTACTAATAAAGGATATAATGTAAGGGAGGCAAATATTACTATTTTTTCTAAGGAGGAAATGAATTATTTTTCCGATTTCACGAAAGGATTCTTTTGTCTGCCGTCAAAGTACTTAATGTTATAGATTGGAAAGTAGGTTGTGATGATATGCCATTAAAAGCACTAATAGTAGATGATGAATACCCGGCTCGGGAAGAATTGCGTTATCTTCTGGAGCAGCACCAGGATGTCCAGGTGGTAGGAGAAGCCACTAATGCATATGAAGCACTGGAACTGGTGGCTGCGTTAGATTATGCTGTCCTTTTTTTGGATATTGATATGCCGGGGTTTACCGGATTAGAATTGGCAAAACGGATTCGAGACACAGGGAAATCTCCTTGTATTGTCTTTATTACCGCCCACGAAGAATTTGCCTTGGACGCCTTCAGCGTTGATGCAGTAGACTATTTATTAAAGCCAATCGATCCTGACCGGTTGGCCAAAACCATCCAAAAAATCCGGGAAATAGTGGACCGTAAAACCCCTGTCTCAAAACCACAGGAAACAGAGCGAAAATTAAGCCCTAGCAGTCTGGGGCTGATACCGGTGGAATTTCAAGGTAAGACAATTCTATTGCCGGAAGGAAACATCATCTTTATTCATGCCAGTAACGACTATACCTATATCAAGACCGCTAAAGAGAAGTATTTAACTCGCTTTACTCTCAAAGAACTGGAGCAACGGCTCAATCCTGATACTTTTTACCGTTGTCACCGTTCCTACCTAGTCAACATCAAAAAGACAAGAGAGGTCATCCCACTTTATAATGGTACTCTCATTCTCATAGTGGACGATGCAGAAAAAAGCGAAGTGCCGGTAAGCCGGGCACAAGCCAAAAAAATCAGGCAGCTATTGGGAATATAGCCATCAAAAAAGAGCTTCGCTACGTGGCGGAGCTCTCTGTTTGTTGGCAGGCTACATTTCCCAAATCGGTGTTAATCGCGGGCTTCAGAGGAGCCCGGTTTGGGGATGAGCTCAATCGCCTCGGATGCCTCCGAAATCGCACCCTAAGGGTGCTCATGCCGTCGGCATTGTCCCTCAGGCTCTTTCGCTCTTTTGATTTTGGCTCCAATTCAGCCCTTCGATTAACACTGATTAGCCGTTTGTCAACAGTCTGAATCCTTCTCCTTTAAAGAAGGCTCACCCCGTTTACCGTTCTCGCATAATTCTAATTTTTTCTCCAAATTCGAAGGGGGTTAATTGATTGAATGCCACTGAACTAGAAAATATGACTATGGTGGAACTATACGCCATGGCCAGGGACATTGGATTGACCGGGTATTCCAAACTGAGGAAACAGGAACTGATTTTTGAGATTTTGAAGAAGAAGACGGAGAAGGACGGGCACTTACTGGCTAACGGGGTGTTGGAGATTCTTCCTGACGGCTACGGGTTTTTAAGACCCTTTGCCTATT
>JAAYOX010000240.1 GCA_012520135.1 Clostridia bacterium | reverse complement strand
TTATTGTTCCGATTTTTGTCAAGATGTTCCCTGCCGGGGCAGAGTTACCCGGACCTACTTTAGTTGTTTTAGCCATTTCAGATTCAATTAGATTCAGGTGGTACTTATGGATAGTCACTCTTTCTTTAATTGTTATCTTGTTAAGGCTAGCGATTACCAATCCCAAGGGAGAGTTGTTATGGGCACGACTGAAACTGAGGGTGCCTGTTTTCGGCCCTTTAATGCATAAGGCTACTATTGCCCGGTTTGCCAGGACTTTATCTACATTATTGAACGGAGGTATCCCTGTTTTGCAGGCTTTAGATGCGGCCGGGGAAGCTACAGGCAATCTTTTGATTATGAATGCGGTGAAGGCAACTAAGGAGAAAGTGGAGGAAGGGCGCAGCTTGGCCCAGCCTTTGGAAGAAAGCGGTTTGTTCACTCCCATGGTTATCCAGATGGTAGCGATAGGTGAAGAGTCCGGTTCTTTGGTAGCCTTGCTCCAGCGGATTGCAGACTTCTATGAAGAAGAGGTCAGTATAATGACGAAAGGATTAACCGCCATGCTCGAGCCTCTGTTACTGGTTTTTGTAGGTTTGACCGTAGGCGGTATGGTTATCGCCTTGTATCTGCCCATCTTCACTGCTGTAACTCAAGTGGGAATGTAAGGGGGGACGGGAATGGCCCAGCCAAATTCGTCCGGGAGGCAGGATTTAGAGATTTTGGTGGCTTCTTATTGTCAGGAGCCTTCGGAAATATTGTTAAATAGAATTGTAGAGGCGGCTACCGGCTTGATTTCTCATTTTGTCAGTCCTTTCTCTTTTGCATCTTGCCGGGAAGATCTTATCCAAGCAGGATATGAAGGGCTTCTAAAAGCTCTAAAGCGATTCGAGCCGGAACGTAAGGTGCGGTTTTCCACCTATGCCTCCTATTATATTAAAGGGGAAATTATGAGAGAACTACAGCGAGGTATCGCTTACGATAAGCCTCCATGGCTGGCTGAAATTCAACTTAAAATCTACCGGGCTAATGAAGAATTAAGCCAGTCCCTTCAACGAGAGCCCAGCCTGAGGGAAATTGCTGAGGCTATCAACATTAAAGAAGAAGGGGTAATTCAAGCCATGCTGGCCGGTAATGTCCCTCTGGAGGAACTGGATCTTACCAGCATTAAAAGCCTCCGGTATGAAAGTTTCCGCTTGCCCATTGAAGACCAATTGCTCCTACGGGAAGCCTTAAGTAAACTCAGTGAAGTACAGCAGAAAATAATTTACCTGATTTATTACCAGGATTTAACCCAGACTACGGTGGCTGAATTACTGGGTACCAACCAGCGGCGGGTCTCAAGGCTACTGAAAAAATCATTGGAACAATTGGCAGTTCATTTGGCAAGTTAAATAAAGGAGTGGCAGTATAATGGGGTTGTTTGGCAACGGTAGGGTAGTGGGGTTGGAATTTGATGAAGGTGCCATTCGGGGTGTAGAAATAACAAAAAAAGGCACTGTTTTGACTGTATCGGCTTATTCTCAGGTGGCCGTTGCGAAGGAGGCCATCAGGGAAGGATTGCTTTTTGATCAGGGAGCCATAGTTGAGGCTTTGGAGGAGCTTTGGGTCAAAGGTAAATTTCGGAGTAAAGAGATCGTGATCGGCGTTTCCAATCAAGGGGTGATTATTCGTTTTGCTTTGTTTCCTAAAGTTACCCCCAATCGCTTGGACAACTTAGTCCGCCTCCAGGCCCAGGAACATTTGCCGGTACCCATGGATACGGTTTTCCTGGATTATGATGTGATTGGCACTAAAAGCGACGGGGAGCGAGAAATGTTAGAAGTGCTCCTGGTAGCCGGCCGTAAAGAAATGCTGGAGAGTTTTCTGCAGGTGCTGACTGCCGCCCGTTTAAAACCTAAGGAGATAGAAGTGCTTCCCTTGACTTTGCTTCGCTTCCTTAAAAAAGGGGATGCTGAGAAAGTGGTGGCAGTCATCGATATCGCCCAAGGTCTCAGCAACATGGTTATTGCCGACTCAATGAAACCGCGCATGGCCCGGATGATGCCTACCGGAATGGATGCGGCTGAGAGGCTGGTGGCAGCAACCCGGGAAGAAGGTATTGGTGTAATGGAAGATAGCTTCGATAATGAACTATTAGCCAATAATATCCAGGCTACTATCGGTTTTTACCAGTCCCATAAAGAGGCCAGACCGGTAGAAAAGATACTCCTGAGCGGTATCGGCAGTCAGGTCGCCGGATTGGCTGAAAGCCTGGAAAGCAGGTTGCATTTGCCTGTGAAACAAATTAATCCTGTAGAGTATTTAGAGCTTAAGCTAAATAGCGGTCCGGGAATGGATTTTATCAAGTACGGCCTGGCAGCCTGTCTGGCTTGTCGTGGTTGGGAGTGATGGAATTGGTTTCGATTAGCTTGTTACCCCCTGAATTTAGACAAATAGCCGTTGTTCGCCAAAAGCAGAGAAGGCTGTTGGTGAGCTTTGCCTTTATTACTTTATTGTTATTGGCGATAGTTGGAGCATTAGCCATCAACCTAAAAATAGCTAACAGTCAACTGGAAAGCACTTTGGCCTACCGGAAGATGCTGGAAGGCCAATTGCAGGCCCTTGCAGTTTATGAAGAGCCTTTTGAAAGGTTGACTCATCTCAGTGATATCAAACAGGAGATAACTGCCGGCCAAATGGACTGGTCCGGCACATTGGTAGAGCTGGGTAGACATGTTCCGGAAGGGGTTTGGCTCACTGATTTTCGCGGTACTGTGGTTGCCGCCGGAAACGACGGTCCACCTAAAGGAGAAATAGTTCTCCGAGGTGAGGCAACAGATCACTTGATGGTCAGCCAGTTCCTGGAGAGACTCCGGAATCTGACCCTTTTATCCAATGTCAAATGTCATTTTTCCATTGCAGGCAGTTCCCAACTGGCTCAATTTGAAATCACCGCCTCGGTTTCAACTTTTGATCAAGAAAATCACTAGGGAGGTTGCAGAATGAATCTGGAGCAACTGAAAAAAACCATGCTGATCTCTACCGCTGCTTTCCTGGTGATTGTTATCGTTTTGGTTTTTGCTATTATAACGGAACTCAGGCAGTGGCAGTCACTTCAAAGCGACATCGTTGTTGCGGAAGCACAATTAGGGGAATTGGAGCAGCGGTTGCAGCGACTCTACCTCTTAAGAGAGCAGGAAGAGGAGCTGGTTAAACAACTGGAAATGATTAATAATGAAATACCCGATTATATTGACGAACAGGAATTGATCCGGGAATTCCAGAAAACAGCTTTAACGACAGGTTGTCAAATTTCAGAATTTCGTTTTAAGGATCTTGTTCACCAAGACCGGTACAAGGAGATTCCATTTAATTTAGCTCTTGAAGGTCAATTTGCCGGGTTGATGGAATTATTGAACAGTGTTAATAAAACAGCCAAGCTTTACCGGATTCATGAACTCTCGTTTCAGAGTTCCCCGGGGGACGGGGTAATCAGGGCTGATTTGGAAATGTCATCCTTTTATATCGACTAAAATAGATAAATGGTTGTGGGGGGTCTATTAAATTGCGTCCGGATTTAGCCAGAAACCATTTAGGCCGGTTTTTAGTGGAAACCGGCGA
>JAAYOX010000239.1 GCA_012520135.1 Clostridia bacterium | reverse complement strand
GGCGAATAGCCCAGCGCCGGGACAAACCGGAATTCCGCCAACTTTGGGAGCTTGCTCAACAAAGATTTGCTGAATTTTCACCATAAAATTGTGACTATGCGCTTGATTGGCATAGTTTTTTTTTATTTGGCAAAGATAATAATGATTCGTTGATTAAATGGTGGTGAATTTATGAAGTTAGCTCCCGGGGAACATTCCATTTTGGCTTCTTTTGCCACGAACAGGGATGCCCAAACGGCAGCAAAAGAATTGATAGAGTCTGGCATTACGGAAGTCCAGGTAGACAGAGTCAGCGCTGTGGGTGCCAACAACAATAGTGTTCTGAATAATCTCCTTTCAGGAAAGCCCGGGTCTTTAACCGGTGTCACCCTGTACGGCGGACAAGACAATCCTAACGGCGACAATGTTGGAGTGCTTCAAGCCGCTGATCCTTCCGTAAGTGGGATGGCCACTCCGGAAGATGGTTTGGCAGGTGGAGAAGGCTTTTTGTTGACGGTGGTGACACGAGGGCAACTGCTAAATCAGGCCTTAAAAATTATCGAATCCCATGGAGGTGTAGTTTAATGAGTGAGGACAAAAAGCGAAAAAATTACCCTCAAAAGAGAAATGATGACATGCTGGTGTTTGACGACATGGATAGTGTGGAAAACTGCCTTCGCAATGATGCTTATGAGGAAGCCGTTCAGATATTGAGGGAAGGGAAAAGAGTAGGCGCCAGACGCTTATAACCGTCTGCGGGAAGTTCGGGACTGCCGGCAGTGCCAATTGAATGCATTGCCGGTTTTAAATTTCCTTGAAGGTGCAGTCTAGGCAAATACTACTAGCCTGATGGCAGCATAAAAGTAACCTAAGATGCCATAATAAGATTACAAGAGCAAAGGAGGTGAAACTAAATGGCACAAGGACAAAGAAGTAACCAAATCGTAGTTCCTCAAGCTCGTCAAGCTATGGACCAGTTAAAGTATGAAACCGCTCAGGAAATTGGTCTTCCTAACTACCAAGGGTACCTGGGTGACGTACCTTCTCGTTTGAATGGTGCTGTTGGCGGAAACATGGTTCGTAAAATGATTCAAGCTTACCAAAGCTCCGCAGCCAATCAGACTCCCGGAGGCGGACAGTAACTATAACTAACGCAAATTCAAGGTTGGCGGGCCTTCGGGCCCGCTTTCATTTATGCTGTTCCGCCCCGGGAAAACTATTGCATTAATGCAAATACATAGCGTAATCATTGGGGTTAATAGCTATGTGGAGAGCCTGGTTTAGTCCCGAAGCAATCACCCGGGCAGTGGTGGAGATCAATTCATCAATTTCCTTAGGGGTGACGGTTAAATGAGTACCAAAAGACCCTAATACCTGATGAATTGCCTTTTCCATTTCCTCATCAGTAAGAGATTGGTTCAGGGACGGGTTGTTTTCCAATAAATGACCAAATAGCTGAAAAGCGATAACTATGGCATTGACCACAGTAGGGATGCCAATGGCAATGACCGGTACTCCCATGGTTTCCTGATTAATGCCCTTTCGTTGATTGCCAATTCCTGAGCCGGGAGAGATGCCGGTATTGGCCAGTTGAATGGTTGACGCAATCCTGTCCACATTGCCGGCAGCCAGTGCATCTACTGCTATAACCAGTTTTGGTCTTACTTTTTCTACAACGCCTTGAATGATTTCTGCGGTTTCAATGCCGGTAATGCCAAGCACTCCGGGGGCCAGGATGCTTACCGGCCGCAGTCCCCCTGTCAGTTCCTCGGGGGCATATTGGAACATGTGGCGGGTAACCATCATGGTATTGACTACTTTAGGTCCCAGAGCATCGGGAGTAGCGTTCCAGTTGCCCAACCCTACCACCAGGACCGGGTCTGAAGGAGTTAAACTAAAATCAGCTATCATTTTCTTTAATGCTTCTGCAAAATTTTTGGTAATGTTTTTATGGGCCTCCCAGTTATTGTGCCGCAGCTCAACGGAATCCAGAGTTACATAAGTGCCCTTGGGACGTCCCATCGATTTCTCTCCTTCTTCATTGAGGATAGTGATGGTAGTGACATTCCCGTGAGCAAAACGGCTCTGCTGGTGTCTTACGCCGCCAATTTCATGACCTGTATCACCTCGCAACAGGTCATGGGCCTCCACTGCCAGATCCATATAAGGAGTTAACTTTTGATATAGTCGCTCATTATTCATGGCTTCACCTCTTGATAAGTTATTTTCATATTTTCCCAAGGCATCGATTTCTATTCTTAGATGGGAATTGTTTTAGGAGGTATATAATGGTATAATGAATGTCGAGGTGAATGCCCATGAAAGTTCGTTGTTCTCTCTGTGGGGCGGAACAGGAGATTACCAAGATTCACAAGGATTATCAACGCCTTGCCCGGGAGCCGGAGGCGGTTTATATCTGCAATTATTGTTCTAGGCGAGTCCAATACCAAGCTAAAGAAACACAAAAACCCCAAAGACCGATTTAGCATAAAAACCGGTGCCGTAATCTATTTACGAGCACCGGTTCATCATTGGTTGGCAATAAGTTAATCGGTGATAATCGAAGGACTGAATGTTGGTCTCCTCTGAAGCCCACGATTAACGCCGGTTAGACAGATGTCCTTTGTCAATAAGCAGGAACCACTGTTAGGTGTTTATTAATTAAGGGTAATTAAAGCATCTACAGCTTTGACCCCTTGCCCTTTTTCTCCTACAATCAAAGGGTTAATCTCCAGTTCCGAGATTATTCCTTCCAGATCCAAGGCCATCCGGCTGAGGTTAAGAACTGCCTCCACTAGACTCTCAAGATCAGCCGGTCCCAAATTACGAAAAGCTTCCAACATAGGATAGCCTTTTAGCCGTTTGATGATAGCTTCAGCTTCCAGCCTGCTGATAGGGGGAACGCCTGAAGCAAAATCCCTTAAGACCTCTACAAAAACACCACCGGTACCTACAAGAACACAGTTGCCGAAGGTTGGGTCGGCCTTGATGCCGAGAATTAATTCTCTTCCGGGCGGAATCAGCTCAGCCACCAATACCCCTTCCAGATGGGCTTCAGGGTTAAAAGCTTTTGCGTTATTGATGATCCGGTCATAGGCTGCCGTTACCTCTTCTGCTGAGTGGAGATTCAGGATAACGCCACCTGCTTCGGTTTTGTGTAAAATGTCAGGTGACAGGATTTTTAGCACTACCGGATATCCGATCTTCTCCGCCAGGGAGACGGCTTCCTGGGCAGAACGGGCTACTTCCTCCCGGACTACCGGAATGTTATATAGTTGCAAAAGTTGTTTTGCCTCTCGTTCAGTAAGGGCTTTCCGGTCGAACCCGGCGAGATATTCTTTTCCTTTGCCCACTAAACCGTTAGTTGTACCGGGGCTTTCCTGGCTTGCCTGCCGCATCCTAAAATGCCCGGCGAAAGAGGCCAAAGTGGCCAGGGCTTTTACACCGTGTTCTACTTGCAGAGTATTAGGGATACCTGCCTGCCGCATTAATTCCTGGGCCAGTAAATGATCCTCTTCATTATGGCTCCAGCCGATGCAGAGGATAGGCTTGTCCGCAGTGCGATATGCTTCCTCCAACTGGGCAATGATATGTCTGGTCGGTTCCCCGGCTACGTTAAAGTAGACCATGACTAAATCCACTTGAGGATCCTCCAACACTGCTTTCAGGGCATTTTTGAGAATTCCTTCTTCCATCATGGCATGGGATGTGAGGTCTACCGGGTTATTGGCGGTAATAAAGGAAGGCAAGTTTTCCTCCAATTGTTTACAAGTATTTGGTGACAGTTTTACAACCTCCAGACCCGCATCGGTACAAAGGTCCGCCAAATACACGCTGCCGCCACCGGAAGAAGAGAGGATTCCAATCCTGTTCCCTCGAGGCAGTTTTTTGTCTGCAAATAGACTTAGTAAAGGTAACATTTCTTCTACGCTGTTGACCCGGATAATGCCTTTTTGATGGAAAAAACCTTGGTAAATGTCATCGTTTCCAACCATAGATCCCGTATGGGATTTAGCTGCTTGGGCGGCTATTTCATGTTTACCAACTTTCAGTAGGATTAAGGGAATTCCTTTAGTTAATGCTTTATCGGCGGCTTGGACAAAACTCTTGCCGTCTTTTACTCCTTCCAAATAGGCGGCGACAGCTTTTACATCCGTGTGCTCCACAATGTAATGCAAGAAGGTGGTGAAGTCTAAATCAGCTTCATTACCGGTACTGACCAGGATCTGTGCTCCCAGGCCTTGCTTTTGAGCTTCTGCATAAGTTATAGTACCAAATCCTCCGCTTTGGCTGATAAAGGCATAGGCGTTGTCCTTGACTACTTTTTCCGGATTATGACTGACAGCAAAGTTAGCCATGACCTTGGCCGGGGCATTCACAATTCCCAGACAGTTTGGCCCGGCAAATCTGATATTATATTTATTAGCGACGGACACAATTTCTTCCTGTAGTTTCTTACCTTCTTCTCCCGTTTCGGCAAAACCAGAGGTAAAGATGACAGCAGTTTGCACTTTTGCTTCTCCACATTCCTGTAGCATACCGGGTACATATTTGGCGGGTACGGCAATAATGGCCAGATCAATTTCTTTACCTACAGATTTTAGGTTGGGATAACACTTTAAACCGTTGATTTCTTCATACCTGGGGTTAATGGGAAAAATTTCACCGGAATAGCCGGCTGCCACCAAAGCAGACAAAGGCTGTCCTCCCGGTTTCAGAGGGTTTGATGAAGCACCGATGATGACAATGCTTTTAGGATAAAAGAGACAGTGCAGTTTTTCCAGATCCATGGTGATCCTCCTGAATGACTATTTTGTAATGAATAAGTATTCACCATTGTCTGAAGATTTCCTGCCCCCAGAAAACACAGAAAACATCAATTTTCTACACAAAAAAACAACCGGAGGGTGGTTACAGCCTGGTTCGAAAAAATATCGTTCTAAGTCCTTGATTGTAAGCTCTCGATTCTAAGCTCATGGTTTTCTATCCGGCACAAAATTTCCTTAAAGCTGCTAATCTTCTTAAAAGCAGACGTGCCAAAGGCATAATCGTATTATATAATTGGTAGAGAAGGTTCAATAGGGGGATCCGTAATGAGGGTCAGAATGCTGCTTGTACTATTGTTCTCATTCTTATTTGTTTTTTTAGCCTTGGATTCTGTTGGGACCGGACAAGTGAGGAAAGGTTCTGCCCTAGAAACATTCACCGGCTACCTTGATCGCCGGATTCCCTCGTTAATGAATAAGTATGAGATTCCGGGGGCCAGTATTGCCATTGTTACGGGCGGTGTATGCAGGTGGACTAAAGCCTATGGTTATGCAGACCTGGAAACCGGAAGAAAGATGACAACTGATACTCCGCTCCGGGTCCAATCCATTTCCAAACCGGTGACGGCCTGGGGAGTGCTTAAACTGGTGGAGAAAGGTGAGATTGAGTTGGATGCCCCAATCATGCAATACCTAAGCAGTTGGGAATTCCCCCAATCGGAGTTTTTGGCAGGACGGGTAACAACAAGGCAACTTCTTAGCCATAGTTCCGGATTGCCCCTGGGGAATATCTTCAACCGGTATTCTCCCGAAGAAGAACTCCCTACCTTAAAAGAAAGCCTAGCTCAGGAAGCGGTTTTGGTTCAGGAGCCCGGCTTGTCATTTTCCTATTCCAATGTTGGTTTTAACTTACTGGAACTGTTAATTGAAGAAGTAACCGGTAGAGACTTTGCCGAGTATATGGAACAAGAAATATTAGTTCCCCTGGGAATGGATAAAGCCGGATTCAATTGGAACCCCGGTTTTAATCCGCCAGTTCCTAACGGGTATGACTTAAATGGCACGGCCATTCCTGTCTATATCTACCCGGAAAAAGGCTCCGGGGGTCTTTTTGCTTCTGTAGAGGACATAGCCACCTTTATTGCTGCCGGCATGCCGGGTTTTTCCCAAGGCCGGCAAGTGCTCAGCCCGCAAAGTATCGATCAGCTTTATACTCCAATGATGGAGAAACTAGGGGTCTATAGTCTTGTTTTTGACTCCTATGGACTAGGATACTATATTGAGAATCTCTCCGATGGTAAGCAGGCTGTATCCCACGGTGGGCAAGGGACCGGCTGGATGACCCATTTTCATTCTGTTCCTGAAACAGGAGATGGAATCGTCATTCTCACTAACAGCCAGCGCAGTTGGCCCTTTATTGCATATATTTTGAAGGATTGGGCTGAATGGAGGGGTTTAGATTCTGTTGGCATGGAGAAAATCATTGTTGGAAAGTACCTCTTATCTGCTCTGGCCGCCCTAATCTGGTGTGTGGTGTTATGGCAAGTGCGGGCTCTTGTAACTAGGCGGAAGGAACACAGGCTGCTGTCTTTCGGGAAAGCTATTACAGCTTTAGCCCTAGCAGTAGCACTGTGGTGGTGCCGTAGCCAGGATTATTTATTTATATCGTCAGTATTTCCTGTAGTTTCTCGCTGGCTGGGAATCTCCCTCTTGTTCTTGATTATCGCTTTATTACTACCATCCTTGCGGTTTCAGAGGATGGAATGTCGCAAACCTTGATGTTATTAGATTATATAGTTTTCTCGCTGTCTAGTATTGCTTCTATCAATACTGGCTCAAAGTTTTTTCAAACAAATCGCTTTCCTGAAACCGTCTGACATAGTTTTTGCTTAGGATTGAATAGTGAGGTACCTGTTCTTGCAATCAACAATTTAATAACAAGCGATATGCTATCCGGTGTGCTCATTGAAAAAGCCTGCTGACACCATACTTTGTTAACAGGCTGGCCCTCAGCCATAAGCTGGGGGTTTTTATGTCTATAAAAAAAACCGCTTTTCAGCGGTCTGGATTTACGTTGCCCCTATAGGCGATAGGTACCATTATTTTTCGCCTATAGGGACTGGGAGAGGAGAAACCGGAGGAAGAGCTCATGGGGGAGGGTTATTAAAAATAACCACTAAGCTCTTCTGTAGTAAAGCGCCTTACCAGTAAATATTATGGGCTGTCGGCGACAATAATATTCAAGTCAAGGAAAATTTTTTTATAATATGACGATTTTTGCTGATCTCTTATCATTTGTAATTCAGGGATGTGCTATAATAGCTATGGGTGGATATGGAAAATGAGAATAATTTCTGGTAAGGCGAAAGGACTGATCCTAAAAGCCCCGAAAGGGTATCATACCAGGCCCACTTCCGATCGGGTAAAAGAAGCTATGTTCAGCATTATCCAAGACTTGATACCGGATGCCCTGGCTTTGGATTTGTTTGCGGGAACAGGGGCTTTAGGCTTAGAAGCATGGAGCAGAGGGGCTAAACGGGTTATCTTTGTGGAGCCTAGCTCGTTAGCCAGGCGGGTGTTGTCAGCAAATATTGCCAAGGCCGGAATAGCTTCTCAGGCTATTGTCAGTAAGTTGGACGCCCTGTCTTTTCTCAAGAAATATGATGAGGAGCCATTTGATTTAATCTTCATGGATCCTCCTTACGACAATGAGATTAGTATTAATGTGCTGGATACCATAGTAGCAAAAAAGTTGTTGGCTCCCAACGGCATCCTCGTCTGGGAAAAAAGTAGCAAGGACAGTTCCTTTCAACCGGTTTCAGGCCTTAAGCTTGTTAAAGAAAAGCAATATGGCGATACTATGCTTTTGTTCTTAGAGCAGATAAAGGAGGAGTAAGGCAATGGACGTATTTGAAATGCTTGATGAAATGGAAGACATTATTGAAAGCAGTTCAAGAATTCCGTTAACGGGCAAAGTAATGGTTGATGCTGAAGAACTTTTGGATTGTATCGATCAAATCCGTTCCGTTTTGCCGGAAGAAATTAGACAAGCCCGGTGGATTGCCAAGGAAAGGGAAAGAATGTTGGCAGATGCCCAGCAAGAGGCGGAACAAACCATCAAAAAGACTCATGCTCAAATCGAACAAATGGCTTTGGAAAGTGAAATAGTAAAAATGGCAGAACAAAAAGCCCAGGAAATACTGTCCAGGGCTAAAATGCTGGATGAAGAAATGCGAGAAGGCGCCACAAGTTACGCGGATCAGGTTTTGGAACGATTAGAGCAGAATTTAAATAAAGCGTTGGCCAGTATTCGTGAGGGCAGAAATGAGCTGCAGGGTATGAAGGTTGATGCAAGCTGAATAGATAATATTGCCGGCAATACAGACTGTCAACAATAAGCTACTCGGCGTTAATCGTGGGCTCCCGTTAAGGCCCACGATTAACACCGATTAGCAAAATATAGTTTGTCAACAAGCAGGATTGCCTAAATACATTTAGGCATTATTTATGTAGCCCGAAGAAGGCGATGCCACAATACTATTACTAGATTAGTGACCAGCAAAAGAAAAAGAATCAAAAACATGGTTTTAATGCTGTGATAGGCGATAAACCACGATGATATTGCTTCCGGAGCGATTACTTCCATAGTGATGGCAGGCAGCAGGTTGAGACCTAAGATTAAAGTAAAAACCGCCGCCAAAAGGCTTTGCAGCATTCTGGCGAGAAAATAGGGAGCCAGGTTAATGCCTCTTTCGCTGATGAAGGCGGCTACTTGGGCGTGTACTGCAATGCCGGCCCAGCCAAGCAAAAGGCTAATACATACCAACTGTTGGATTAAAGAAACATTGCTTTCAGCTACCATTTTGATGCCGATCGTCATTTCCAACATACCACTGGCCAGGGGGACCATCAGGGCTTGGTCCATACCCAAAGGCAGAAAAACCAAGCCCAGGATTTTACCGAGGAAGTTCAACAACCCTACAATTGACATAATCTCGATTAAGACAGAAAATATGATGATGAAGCCGCCCACAACCAGGATATTCTGCATGGCTTTTCTGGTAGCGTCGCCCAGTAAATGGCCTAATGGTTGCCTAGCGCCTTCGCCTGCATGTTGCATTCTGCTCAATGCCAACAAAAAAAGTTGTTTTATCGTGTAGGTGTTGATTAGGTACTCCTTTTTGGAGGATAATTTTTTTAGGAGGAAGCCTACGCATAAATTGGCAGCATAATGACTTCCTGCCAACAGCCAACCTACCTGTGGTAATCCCAAAAATCCAATCGCAATGGAACTCAACATAAATAGAGGGGAAGCGTTATTGGTAAAGGCAACTAAACGTCCCGCTTCTTCTTTGTCAATGAGGTTCTGCTGTTCCAGATTGGAGGTCAGTATCCCTCCTATAGGGGCGCCTGAAGTGTAACCGGCAGCTAAGACTAAAGCCCCCGAGCCCGGGACATTGAACAGTGGACGCATTACCGGTTCCAGAAAAACACTGAGAAAATGAACTATGCCGAAGCGGATCATCAGTTCCGAGATAATGAAAAAAGGAAATAGGCCGGGAAAGACTACTTGCCACCAGGTGTCAATCCCCCTTTTTGCGGCGGGAAAGATGTTTTCCGGGTAAATAACCATAATTACCGCCAGGATGATTGGAATAACCAACCTTAAGAGTATCCCAAAATATTGTTTATGCTTCGATGAAAGCGGATTAGAGTACATTTGGTTGACCTCCGGTAATCTTCTTTTATAATCTATACTAGCATCATGTTTTCTAGCACTTCTAACAGGGAAAACTTTGAAGGGAGCAAAGTAAGGAGGCAATGTAATGATTAAAACCCCGAAGGTGGGGTTGGCCCTGGGAGGCGGGGCTGCCAAAGGTTTTGCCCATTTGGGAGTTCTCAAGGTATTGGTAAATGAAGGGATCCCCATTGACTTAATCGCCGGCTGCAGTATGGGGAGCATCTTTGCTGCTCTTTATGGGGCAGGGGTAGATATGAAGCTGCTGGAGAAACTATTGGAACAACTACCCCAGAAACAATTTTTTGATTTAGCAGTGCCTAAGTTGGGATTGATCAGAGGACATCGCCTGGAAGCTTTATTGAGACTGCTGACTAAAGAAAAGGATTTTTCCCAGTTGGATATTCCTGTCTATGTGGTAGCGGTGGACATTGAAAAGGGCGAAAAAGTGGTAATCAATGAGGGTTCTGTAGCTGAAGCGGTCAGAGGCAGCATTGCCATTCCCGGAGTCTTTACTCCTAAACGCTGGCGTGGTAGGCTTTTAGTTGATGGAGCTATCTTGGAAAGAGTTCCGGTGGGAGTAGCCCAGAAGTATGGTGCTGACGTGGTCATAGCGGTTGATGTTAAGTTCGGAGGTGAAAGAGGCAAGGAAATCAAGATAACCAATATTTTTGATGTAATTTTGAATTCTATTGAATTAATGGAAAAGGAAGTGGCAACTCCCTATCTGTCGGAAGCGGATATCTTGATCCAGCCGGATCTGTCCCATATTGCCAGTTCTGAATTCACTCGCTTTAAAGAGTGTATTGAGATTGGGGAGGAGGCTGCGAAACAGGCTATTCCGGGAATCAGGCGGATCCTTACGGAACGAGGCATTATATGTAACAATCCATTGTCGCATACAATAGTCAAGGAGGCTGAGATTAAATGAAAGTATTAGTATTGAATTCAGGAAGTTCCTCTGTCAAATACCAGTTGTTTGATATGCAACAGGAGACGGTGCTGGCCAAAGGTTTAGTGGAACGAATCGGATTAGAGGGTGCCGTTCTCAATCACCAGCCCGGTGGCGGCGAGAAGCTGTCATTTCAAAGAGATATTCCCGATCATAGTGTAGCCATAAAAATGGTATTGGATGCTTTGGTAAATAGTGAGCATGGCGTGCTGGAAAGTATTGAGGAAATCAATGCCGTGGGACATCGCTTAGTACATGGGGGTAATGAATTTTCTAATTCTGTCTTGATTGATGAAAAAGTAATAGAGACTGTTAAAAAACTGTATGATCTTGCTCCGTTACATAATCCTCCCGGTATCAAAGGAATTGAAGCTTGCCAAGCAGCTTTACCGGAAGTGCCCCAAGTGGCTGTATTTGATACAGCTTTTCATCAAACAATGCCTCCCTATGCTTACCTCTATGGGTTGCCTTACGAACTGTATGAAAAATACGCCATTCGGAGATACGGGTTTCATGGTACCTCCCATAAATACGTAGCCCAGCGAGGTGCCGAATTAATGGGACGTTCTCTTAGCAGTCTGAAGATAGTTACTTGTCATTTAGGCAACGGTGCTTCGATTACTGCTGTCGATGGGGGACGCTCAGTAGACACCAGTATGGGCTTTACCCCTTTGGAGGGGCTGACGATGGGCACCAGATGCGGTATCATTGATCCTGCTATTGTTACTTTTTTGATGGAAAAAGAAGGGCTGGATAGCGATGGCCTGAATGAGCTCATGAATAAGAAAAGCGGTGTGTTAGGCATTTCCGGTGTTTCCAGTGACTTCAGGGATTTGGAACAAAAGGCTCGCGAGGGTCACGAAAGGTCTCAATTGGCTTTGGACGTTTTTGCTTATGAAGTGAAGAAGTATATTGGCGCTTACGCAGCTGCTTTAGGCGGTCTTGATTTAGTGGTTTTCACCGCAGGATTAGGGGAAAACTCTCCGGAAATGCGGGAAGCTGTTTGTAATGGACTGGAGTTTTTGGGGATTACCATTGATAAAGACAAGAACCAGGTCAGAGGGAAAGAAACAGAGATTTCCGCAGAAGGTTCCCGGGTGAAAGTATTCGTCATTCCTACTAACGAGGAACTGATGATTGCTAAAGATACCCGAGAAATTGCTGCAGATATCATTTAATCCGATTGACACCTATTAACCGGTTCAAGTATAATAAACTTTGGCGTTTTCGCTGATGGTGGTGAGAAAAGTGGATGTTGATGTGTCTCTGGTCAAACAGAGGCCCGGTCGTACTCAACAGGTGGAATTGACCACAACTCCGGAAAGCCCCTTGCATTGGCAGGGCGAGAAATTGACTTTTTCCCAACCCCTAGTAGTTAACTTGACTTTGGAAAGTCAAAAAGGGGGAAGCATTTCGGTCCGGGGTGATTTGAGGGCAGTTGTTAGAACTGTCTGCAGTCGTTGCCTGCAGCCGATTGATTATCCTGTTGAAGCCGATTTGGAAGGGACGTTTTATCTGGAAGGCAGGTCCCCGGAGGATCAGGAAGAAGAATTTACGGGTCAGTTTTATTCGGGAGATACATTACAGCTTGACGGCTTAATTAGGGAAAGCATCTACTTATCCCTTCCCATGCAGTTTTTGTGTTCACAGGAATGCAAAGGTTTGTGTTCGTATTGTGGCAAAAGAGCAGATGAAGGATGTAACTGCGAGCATCAGCAAGTGGATCCCAGATTTGAAGTGTTAAAACAGTTGTTAAAGGATCAGGACTGAAAGGAGGGTTTTCCATGGGTGTACCAAAGAGAAGGCAATCCCATTCTCGCAAGAATAAGCGTCGTTCCCAGTGGCGGAGGATTGCAGGGCCCACACTGGCTGAGTGTCCTCAGTGCCATGAAATGAGACTGCCCCATACTATTTGCCCCTCTTGTGGCTATTATAAAGGGAGGGCAGTTGCCGCCAGCGAATAGGGTAAAAAATATAGGAAAAGCAAGGACTAGTGACAGTGCCTTGCTTTTTTTATTTGCCGAAGAGGTTGCATCCGGTGATTAATTGTAATATACTCTAATAAGCTGATATTAGTACCAGGTGCTAAAAGGTGGTCAGAATGAAAAAAGTGCCCCTTAACAAAAGGCAAAGGCAGGAACAACTGCTTGCCTATTTGAATGATAATCCCTTTGCCACGGATCAGGAACTGGCGAAACATTTTTCAGTCAGTGTTCAGACCATTAGGCTGGATCGATTGGCTTTGGGTATTCCTCAGGTTCGGGAAAGGGTCAAAAGTGTGGCACAAGACGCCTATGCTCAGGTAAAATCTTTGGAAGCTAAAGAAGTAGTGGGAGAACTAATCGATATCCGCCTCAATCAAAGCGGTATCTCCTTGTTGGATATTTCAGAAACCATGGTTTTGGAAAGGAAGCAAATTGCCAGGGGACATTACCTTTTTGCTCAAGCTAATTCTTTAGCCGTAGCTCTGATTGATGCACCGGTAGTATTGACGGGAAGTGCCAGAGTTCGCTATAAAAGACCGGTTAAGTTAGGCGAACGAGTGATAGCTAAAGCGGTGGTCAAAGTCCAGAAAGGAAATACATATTTAATTTCGGTTTATTCCTACGTGGAACAGGATTTGGTTTTTAAAGGACAGTTTATTGTTACT
>JAAYOX010000238.1 GCA_012520135.1 Clostridia bacterium | reverse complement strand
CCCTCAATATGATGGATGTGGCCGAAAGACACGGCACGAAAATTAATGTGCCTTTGCTGGAACAGGAACTGGGAGCGCCGGTTATTCCTACTATTGCTGTTAAAGGTGAAGGATTTGCAGAATTGAAAGAAGCCTTGGCCAGGGTTCTTGAGGGTGAGAACATTCAGGGTTCCTGTGCTTGTGCGGGTTGTGAAGACGGTTCCTGTAAACATCGTATATCCGTGGGAGATCCCTGGGAGAGAGCAGGGGAGATCACCAGGAAAGTAAGACAAATCACCGGTGGAAAACAGAGTTTTCTTGATGTATTAGGAGATAAGATGATTAAGCCCTTTCCCGGTATTTTTATCTCCATCGGGATCATGATACTGGCCCTGGGTGTTATTGTAGGGGGAGGAAAAGCCCTCAGAGCGGCTTTGTTGCTGCCCCTGGTGAACCAAGTGATCGTTCCTTTTTTCAGGGGAATCTTTGCTTCTGTTATTCCGGAAGGTGTTCTGCTGAATGTATTAATTGGTGAATACGGTATTTTTGTGATCAGTTTTGAATGGATTATAGCTCTCATTCTTCCTTACGTGTTCTTGTTTTACGTGGTTTTTTCATTTTTGGAGGATTCCGGGTATCTACCCAGAGCCGGGGTTATGTTCGACAATATTATGCGGAAAATTGGGCTCCAGGGAGGCAGTTTAATTACCATCATGATGGGCTTCGGTTGTGCGGTGCCGGCTATTATCGGTTCCAGGACGGCAACAACCAAAAAAGAGCGACTGATGATCTCTACTGCAGTTTGTTTCGCTATCCCCTGTATTTCCCAGACAGGAGCCTTGATCAGTTTATTGGGTAGTCACTCTGCGTGGCTGTTGGTTGCCATGTTTATCCTTGCTCTTTTGATTCTTATGACTGTATCGCTGGTCACGGGTAAAATCCTGAAAGGCCAGCTAGAGCCTTTAATTCTGGAAGTACCAAATTTACTGTTACCCAGCCGTAAAGCCTATTTCAAAAAACTGTGGATCCGGATGAAGCACTTCTTGGTGGAAGCGGAACTGCCCATGATGTTGGCCATTGTAATTGCGGCCGTATTGAAGGAAACGGGATTATTGGATTTCCTGGCTGTCTATTTGGAACCATTGATCAGCGGTTGGTTGGGCTTGCCTAAAGAAGCGGTAATTGCTTTAGTATTAGGTATTGTCCGGCGAGAGATGGCGGCGGCTCCGTTACTGGCCTTGGATTTAAACTCATTGCAGATCTTTGTGGGGGCAACGGTAGCTCTCTTGTACCTGCCCTGCCTGTCCGTCTTCGGTATCCTGGCCAAAGAATTCAATACCAAAACCGCAGTGACTATTGCTCTGTCTACCACCGCCACTGCCTTTTTGGTTGGCGGAATCATCAATAAAATCGGTTTGTTATTTATTTAGTACGGGAGAAGATTCTTATGTCAAGTTCAATGGTTACCGTTACTCGCGCAATGGAATACCTGGCAAGCAGAAATAGGTTATTTTATCAAATTTCCGCTCAATATTATAAGAGTATCGTAGCTAATGAAATAAAGCTGGCCGGTATAACAGAGCGGGATCACGTGCTCTGTATCGGAGGAGGGCCCTGTCCTTTTACCGGTATCCTGTTCCATCACTTGACGAAAGCCCGGGTAACCGTTGTGGACAATGACTACAGCAGTGTAGTATGTTCCCGGCAATTACTTAAAACCCTGGGCCTTGACCGGAATATCAAGGTGCTTTTTGCTGATGGAAACAGTATTGAGGCTGATGGTTATTCAGTGGTTCATTTCGCCCTTCAGGTATGTCCTCTTGAAGAAGTGTTTAGGGAATTGGAGCGACGTTGTCGAAGGGGAACCAGGATGCTGGTTCGCTTACCCAAAAGAACCCTCAAAAGTCTCTACAGCCATGGTAGCGGGGAGTTTTTTAATCAATGCGAGCAAATAGTCCACAGCAGGAGCAGGAATACGGCCAGCACTGCATTATATATTAAAGCAGGGAGTAATTATGAAAAAAGCAACTCTATTTGTAGTGTTAATAGTACTGCTTGGTATTCTCACGCTGCAGTTTGATCTAAATTCTTTTTTGGGGAGCCTTAAACAGGTTCCTCTAGGATATTTATTGATCTTACTGGCACTGCAGTGTGTTACCCAGCTTTTGCTTAATTACCAATGGTGTAGAATTGGTAAAGCGGTGGGGAGTCCACTTGGTTTTGTGAAGATGTTTTATATCAATGCCCAGGGAACTTTGATGGAATCTATTACCCCCGGAGTAAAAGTAGGGGGAGAAGTAGTCAGGGCAGTTTTGCTGAAAAAAGAACTGGACTGTAGTGCCGACAAAGCAGTGGCTATTGTTGCCCTGCAGAAGTTGTTCAGTTTAAGTGCTTTTTTCGGTCTGAATCTGTTGGCCCTCTTTCATATATCACAGGTAGTGGCCATGCCCGGGCATTTGCAAGGAATGATTTACCTGATTTTATTGTTATTGACAGGCTTGATGCTGGCAATTTTGTTTTTTCCGGCTAAAATATCTGCTTGGCTGGAGAGATTATCCCCTGAGCATAAGTGGATGAAGGTGGGGAAAGGTTTTTTAGTAGAGCTTCTTGTCCACACTGCCAAATTGAAAGACAGCAGGCTGGAATGGTGGAAACAATTTGGTCTGGCAGCTGCCATCTGGTTTCTGTTTCCCGTCAAACTGTTTATCCTGGTTTACGCCTTTTCTTTCAATGGGAGTTTTTTATTCACCGCGGAGGTGGCTTTTATCTCCTATCTGATGGGAATGCTTCCCCTTACCCCCGGCGGACTGGGGAGCTTTGAGGGTACCATGACCGGCCTTTTGCTTTTAATGGGTTTGGCAGTTTATGATGGGGCTGTAATAACGGTGGTATTCCGGTTTATTACCTTTTGGTTTGTCGTTTTAATGAGTATTGCTGTTGTTGCCTGTTGGAAAATATATCAGATTAGAGGGGTTAAGGATGAAGCTAATACAACAATTACCCAATGCGCTTACTCTAACCAACATGACCCTGGGGCTTGTGGTCATCTTTCTGGTTAGCGGGACCAATGGGCAACCGGGCAGTATTGCGCTTGGGTGTCTCCTTATTTTAATTGGTGCTTTCGTTGACAGCATTGACGGTAGGCTGGCCAGGTACTTAAATTCTACTACCGATTTAGGCAAACAACTGGATTCCTTTTCTGATTTAATTACTTTTGGTTTAGCTCCCATCAGTATTATTTGGCAATTAGGCCTGCTTAGCCAGTCGGTTGTGGCTTTTCTGGCCTTGGGTTTGTTTCCTTTAGCCGGTGCTTTTCGGTTGGCCAGGCATAATATCGGGGAATACGAGGACTATTTTGAGGGACTTCCTATTACAGCTGCAGGCAGTATTCTCAGCTTATATGTTTTGGGATACCGGTACTTTTTCAATGGGGTACAAGATTCCCTTCCGGTAGTGGTTACTTTGGGTCTGGTAGTGATACTGGCCGGGTTAATGGTTGGTAAATTCAAGGTAAGAAGAATAGGTTTGCAAAATATTCAGCGAGCACATTATTTAACAGTCGAATCAAATGGACAGACGGAAGGGTATAAGTTATAATAGATCAGTAGATTGTCCTTGTGGGTGGTTAGATGCAGCATAAGGATTATATGGCTATTGCTTTGGAGGAAGCCAGAAAGGCTTTCTTTTTGGGAGAAGTACCTGTGGGTGCGGTTTTAGTCAAAGACGGTGAAATCCTGGCCAAGACGCATAACCGCAAGGAACGGGATGCGGATCCTACTGCCCACGCGGAAGTGTTGGCCCTGAGGGAAGGGGCCAAAGTCTTAAATGATTGGCGTCTGGACGGGTGTACTTTATATGTAACCCTGGAGCCTTGCCCCATGTGTGCCGGTGCCTTAGTTCAAGCCAGAGTCAAAACACTGGTTTACGGTGCCAATGACTTAAAAGGTGGGGCAGTGGAATCCCTTATGAATCTGGTCCAGCATCCCCGGCTAAACCACCGGTTGGAAGTTATTGCCGGGATCTGCGAGGAAGAATGCCGCTCTTTACTCAAGGAATTCTTCCAGTCACGGCGCTGATAAAAGATGAACATGGAGAGATGGCCGAGTCCGGTTGAAGGCGCACGACTCGAAATCGTGTGAGGGTTGACCCCCTCCGTGGGTTCGAATCCCACTCTCTCCGCCACTTTCAGTGATTTAGCACCTTGGAGAAAGGGTGCTTTTTATCTTCTTTGCTACTTTAATTAGTTAACGTGGAAAGGTGTTATTGAATTAACGTAGAATATTATGTAGAATATTATATTGTGAACATCAATAGTGCTTTTTCGACAAGGAGAGGAGAAAAATGATGTTTAAAAAACCTGTAACTGTATTGTCTGTGTTGTTAATTATTTGTCTTTTTCTAACGGTAGGGTGCAGCGGCGGCAGTAACAATGTAACCGGCGGCGATGAACCGGTCAGTTTCAAGTTGGGTCACGCTACCTGGGTGGGCTATGGTCCCTTATATATTGCCCAGGAAAAAGGTTACTTTGAAAAATATAACATTGCACCCGAACTCCTGATTATCGAAGATGAGTCTCAGTATGCGGCGGCCTTGGCTTCAGGACAGATCCAAGCCTTGGGTAATGTGCTGGACCGGGAAGTTATTCACTTTGCTAAAGGTACCCCGGAAGTCTTTGTTTTTGCCATGGATGAGTCTTCCGGCGGTGACGGAGTTGTTGCCAAGGCAGAAATTACCTCAGTGGAAGATTTAAGAGGGGCTACGGTAGGTTTAGACAAATCTTCAACAGCTTATTTCTTTTTCCTTACTGTTTTAGATGCATACGGTCTTTCGGAGGAAGACGTGGACATTCAGGAAATGGGAGCAGGAGATGCCGGTGCTGCTTTTGTAGCCGGTAAACTGGACGCTGCAGTAGTATGGGAGCCTTGGCTTTCTAATGCTTCACAGCGGGAGGGGGGACATGTGCTGGTAGACAGCAGCGAATTCCCCAGGACTATTGTGGATGTAGTTACTGTTGCCAAAGAATTTGCCGGTAGCCACCCTGAAGCAATAACAGGTCTAACTAAAGCATGGTTTGACGCTATTGATTACTACCGGGAAAATCCTGATGAAGGTAATGAAATAATGGCCAAGGCATTAGGAATTAGCAAAGAAGAGGTAGCGGAAATGGCTGAAGGGGTTGCTTTCTTCGGTAAGGAAGAAAACTTGTCTTTCTTTAGCGAAGAAGGAGATGACACTGTGTTCACGGTAACCGACCGGGCGGCAGGTTTTTGGCAAGAGAAAAGCATCATTGACAGTAAGCCGGATCTCAATGAACTGATTGATACCGGATATGTAAAAGAGGCTGCCAATTAAAATGTCTGTTAAACGAACTACAATGAGCAGTTACTTTAACGGCTACAAAAAGTTGACACTGTTTACCTTTCTATCGATACTCATTGTATGGTGTGCTTTGTCATATAGCGGTGCGGTAAAAGAAGTTTTTTTGCCGACTCCGGGAGCAGTGGTAAAAGACTTTTGGCAGATGCATCAAGAAGGTATTCTGATTCCCTATACCCTGGCCAGTATCTACCGGGTAATGGTAGGATGGTCCATGGCGGTGATTGTAGCTGTCCCAATTGGTATGTTGATTGGCACATCCAAAACTGCCGAGGCTCTGTTTGAGCCGGCCATCGATTTTGCCCGTTATTTGCCGGTAGTAGCCATGGTCCCCTTAACATTGCTGTATTTCGGGATTGGAGATCTGCAGAAGTTTATTATTATCTTTTTGGGTACATTTTTTCAACTGGTGTTAATGATTAGTGATGTGGCTGCCAATGTGCCCAAAGATTTATTGCGGGCGGCAGCTACTTTGGGATCTAATAAATGGCAGACTTACCGGTTAGTTCTGATGCCTGCCTCGCTGCCGGGAATTATGGACAGCCTGCGGATTACCGTGGGCTGGGCCTGGACTTATTTGGTGGTGGCTGAGCTGGTAGCCGCCAACTCCGGTTTAGGTTATATGATTCTGAGGGCTCAGCGCTTTCTGGCTATTGATCGCATTTTTGCCGGGCTGGTGATTATTGGGTTGTTGGGCTTAATCACCGACTACTTTTTTAAATGGCTGACTAACTTGATAGTGCCCTGGAGCGAAAAGGTAGGTGGTCAATAATGAGCCAACCCAAACTGGTGCTGCAGAATGTGGGCAAATGGTTTGAAAGCAACCGGGAAAGCGTAGAAGCTCTATCTGATATTAATCTGGAAATCGAAGAAAATGAGTTGGCAGTGATAGTAGGACCCAGTGGTTGCGGTAAGTCTACGTTGCTTAATATCGTCGCCGGATTGGAACAGGCAAGCTGCGGGGTAGTCCGGCTTAATGGCCGGGAAATAACCGCCCCCGGTGCGGATCGGGGTATGGTATTCCAGTCCTATACCTTGTTTCCCTGGCTGACAGTGCAACAAAATGTGGAATTCGGCTTAAAGATTAAGGGGGTTCACCCGGAAGAACGTGCCCGGAAGGCACGTCACTACATTGAACTTGTCGGTTTGACCGGCTTTCAGGATGCACTGCCCAAAACCCTGTCAGGGGGAATGAAACAAAGGGTGGCTATTGCACGGGCGCTGGCTAACGGCCCGGAAATGTTGTTGATGGATGAACCTTTTGGGGCTTTAGATGCTCAGACTAGATCCATAATGCAGGATCTGCTTCTCTCTGTTTGGGAAAAGGAGCGGACTACTGTGTTGTTCATTACCCATGACATTGATGAAGCGGTGCTGTTGGCGGATAATGTATATGTGATGTCCCGCCGGCCCGGTCGTATCCAGGCAAAGATTAAGGTGGACATATCTCGCCCCCGGGATCACCGGCTAACTGTGTCCCGTGAATTTACTGAAATAAAAAAAGAAATAATGGAGATGTTGTGGGCAGAAACTGCCTCCGTTTGATTTTTCATTGGTGGGCCGGCGCAAAAAGCGCTATTAGTATTGAGACCCATAATCTGTGCAAACAATCAGAGCTGAGAATCTACTTCTCAGCTCTAATTATTGGCAAACCGTTTATAGCCAAATCGATGTTAACCGGTGGCATTGTAGGAGCCCGGGTTGGGGATGAGAAGCTACTCTCAGAAATAACTATTCCTGAGCATTTCCCAGCCGCCTACCATAAATTTTATTGAGAAAGCCATAATAAAAATGCCCAAGAGTAAAATTACCCAGCGGTAGACATTATCGTTCATTAATTGCTTGCCTTTGGCAAAAGCAAGGGAAACGGCGGCATACCAGGTAAAGTCAGACAGGATATGCCCTATATAAAAGGCCAGTATACCGATGCCCCCCAACAAGTAGGCTTGCCTGACGGATTCCATTCCGGTAGAGGCCCACCACAAGATAAAATACGGGTTGGTAGCACTGACAATAATTCCTGCCAGGACCAGATTTCTGGGGCCGATAGTTTTGCCTGACTGGTTTTCTAAAGACACAGCTTTTTTTAAGCTGGATTTGATCATATCAAGCCCCATCCAGGCCAGAAAACCGCCGCCAAAAAGTCCGATGATTCCCGCCACGGAAGGATTGGCAAAAAAATCCTTCAGTCCAAAAGCCATGGCTACTACCAACAAAAATTCCAAAATGCCGTGACCCAGCACTATCATAGGGCCGGCAATAAACCCCCGTCTCAGACTCCCTTCGATAGTAACCCCCAGCAAAGGCCCCGGCATCATTGCTCCGGAAAACCCAATTAAATAAGCGCTGAGCAAAATCCCCCATGAAGTCAATATTATCCACTCCCAAAAAACAGCCGGTATTAAATAATCAGTATACCATTGCAGTCGGGATAAGACTAGAGTAAAAAAGCTGCATTCTTGTCTTTGAGACAGGAATGCAGCCATTAGATTACAGCCCTGTGGTGAGGGGCAGTTTACCGGCCTGGCAGGCGGAATACTGACCTGCCTTATTTCGCCTTTCAATATTTTCATAGGCAGTGGAAATCATCAGTTTAATCCTGTTGAGCTGATTGACTTCGCTGGCTCCCGGGTCATAGTCTATGGCTACAATGTTAGCTCCGGGGTAAAGCCTTCTCAATTCTTTAATCGATCCCTTTCCTGTTACGTGATTTGGTAAACAGGCAAAGGGCTGCATACAAATTATATTTTCAACTCCACTTTCAATGAGTTCAACCATTTCTCCGGTTAAAAACCAGCCTTCTCCTGTTTGGTGGCCTAAAGAAAGAACATTTTCTGCGCCGGCGGCAATCTCTTCTATGGTTTTAGGAGTGATGAATTTATCGTATTTACTGATGGCTTCCCTATAAATACGCCTGTAGGCTTCAATAAGCTTGATGGTTCCAAGGCCGACAAATTTAGCCAATCTGGTCCCTGCCAGGTACCTATGCTTAAATTTGTTGTAGTACAGGCAATACAGCAGGAAATCGGCTAAACCGGGCATCACTGCTTCTGCTCCTTCGGTCTCCACTACTTCTACCACATTGTTATTGGCAGTGGGATGATACTTAACCAGTATTTCACCCACCAATCCCACTTTGGGCTTGATTTCATTTTTGATTTCCAGGTCATCAAATTCTTTAATAATGTTTCTAATGTTTTCTTTGAAAATTTTCTTACTGGAAGACTGAAGAGATTCTTTACAGATTTTATTCCATTTATCATAGAGCTCATTGGCTGAGCCCTTAAACCTTTCGTAGGGCCTTACCCTGTACAATACATTCATCAGTAAATCCCCATAAATTATGGCCATCATAGCCTTATCTAAAAGCTTTAAGGTATACTTGAAACCGGGGTTTTTTTCAATCCCTGAAGGGTTCAGAGAGATGACGGGGATATCTCCAAATCCTGCATCTTTTAACGCTTTTCTCAATAAAGCAATGTAATTAGTAGCTCGACAACCTCCACCGGTTTGGGACATAATCACAGAAGTGTTGTTTAGATCATATTGGCCTGATTTTAAAGCTGCAATTAATTGACCGATCACGATAATTGCCGGGTAACAAGCGTCGTTATTGACATATTTTAACCCTTCATCGATGGCTTTGTTGTCGATGGAAGGTAAAACTTTTAAATTATATCCTGATAAGTTAAATGCCTCTTCTAACAGATCAAAGTGAATCGGCGACATCTGTGGTGACAGGATGGTATGTCTTTCTCTCATTTCTTCGGTAAAAGGTATTCTTTTCACCTTATTATCAACCTTTTTCAGCCGGTAGCCGCTCTTTTCTCTTTCCAGCATTGCCGCTTTAAGAGAGCGGATCCGGATTCTCGCTGCACCCAGATTGTTTACTTCATCTATCTTTAGCGCTGTATAGATTTTGGAGTTGCCGTTTAAAATTTCCTGTACCTGATCAGTTGTAATGGCATCAAGCCCGCAACCAAAGGAGTTTAACTGTACCAGTTCTACATCCGTACGTTCGGCGACAAAGCTGGCTGCGGCATAAAGCCTTGAATGATAAGCCCATTGGTCAACTACCCTTAAGGGCCTTTCCACTTTGCCAAGATGGGCAACCGAGTCTTCCGTCAGTACGGCCATGCCCAGTGAGTTGATCATTTCCGGGATACCATGGTTGATCTCCGGGTCAATATGGTAAGGCCTGCCGGCCAGTACGATACCTTTGATTCCTTTTTCCCGGATATATTTTAAAGTTTCTTCCCCGGCTTTTTGGATATCCTTTTTAAAAGCCTCTTGCTCTTCATAAGCTTTGGTTACAGCGGCTTTAACTTCCTGATACCCTATCTTGAATACCTGCAATTCCTCATATAACCTTTGCACCATTCTCTGGGGATGATCGTAAGGCAAAAAGGGTTTCAGGTATAAAATGTCTTTCTCTCTTAAGATATCCACATTGTTTTTAATTACCTCGGGGTAAGAGATAACAATGGGGCAGTTAAAATGGTTGTCCGCTTCTTCCTGCTCCTTGTGCTCATAGGTGATGCAAGGATAAAAGATAAAGTCGTTTCCTTTTTCTACCAGATTCATAATATGACCGTGGACCAGTTTACCTGGATAGCAGACAGACTCTGAAGGAATAGTTTCGATTCCTTTTTCATAAATTTTAGGCGACGATCGATCGGATAACTGGACTCTAAAGCCTAATTCAGTAAAGAAGGTAAACCAGAAGGGATAGTTTTCATACATATTTAAAACCCTGGGCAGACCGACACTACCCCTTTTTGCTTCACTTGCCGGTAATGGCGTATAGCTAAACAGCCTTTTATATTTATACCGGAACAAGTTTGGCAGTTGATTATCCCAGTCCCATTTTCCTGAACCTTTTTCACACCTGTTACCGGATATATACTGCTCACCATCACCAAAATTATTGATAGTCAATAGACATCTATTGGAGCAGAACTTACATCTTGATATATGAGTTTCAAATTGAAAATTATCAAGCTGTTCTTGATCAAGGAGCGCCGATGTTTGGCCTTGTAAATACCTTTCCCTGGCAATCAAAGCAGCACCGAAAGCACCCATAATACCCGCTATATCAGGTCTGATAACTTCTCTTCCGGATAAAGCTTCAAAACACCTTAAAACCGCATCATTATAGAAAGTGCCTCCCTGAACTACGATTTTTTCTCCCAGTTCTGCCGTATCTTTGACTTTAATTACTTTAAACAATGCGTTTTTAATGACGGAATAGGATAAACCGGCAGAAATCTCACCGACAGAAGCACCTTCTTTTTGTGCTTGTTTAACTCTTGAATTCATAAAGACGGTACATCTTGAACCAAGGTCCACAGGCATCTCCGCCGTTAAAGCCTCTTGAACAAATTCTTGAATAGTAAGATTTAAAGATTTGGCAAAGGTGTCCAAAAAGGAGCCGCATCCCGAAGAGCAGGCTTCATTTAATAATATACTGTCTATGGTACCGTCTTTTATTTTTAAACATTTCATGTCCTGGCCGCCAATATCTAAGATAAAATCTACACCGGGACAGAAAAATTCAGCAGCCTTATAATGAGCAATGGTTTCTATTTCACCGATATCTACTTTTAATGCAGCTTTAATTAAGCCTTCACCGTAACCGGTAACGGCTGAATTTACAATCTTAACATTTTTTGGAAGTTTTTGATACAGCGTTTTGAGGGCTTTAATGGTAGATTTTAATGGACTGCCTTCATTGCTCCCGTAATGGGTGTGAAGAAGTGCTCCTTCACTGTCAATGAGAGCAACTTTGGTGGTAGTGGAACCGGCATCTATACCAAGGAAACACTCGCCTTCATAAGTAGACAAGTCTTTTCTTTTTACAGAGTGCTTGTCGTGTCTTGCTTTGAAATCCAGGTACTCTTGATGACTGTCGAATAAAGCCGGCAGCCTGTATACGCCGTCTTCCGTGTTGGTTTTAAGCTGCTTACTTCCCGATATTAAAGATTTCAGCTGTACGGGTTTTTCATCTTCAGAGGAAAGGGCTGCGCCTATGGCTACATAGATTAATGAATGATCCGGAAAGATTATTTGTTCCGGTTTTAATTTTAAGGTCTCGACAAACCTCTTTCGCAGTTCAGACAGGAAGTAAAGGGGTCCTCCCAGGAATGCAACATTGCCTCTGATGGGCCTGCCGCAAGCTAAACCGCTTATTGTTTGAATCACAACGGATTGCAGCACAGAGGCTGCAATATCTTCTTTTGCCGCGCCCTCATTTAATAATGCTTGGACATCTGTTTTGGCAAATACACCACATCTGGCTGCGATGGGATAAAGAGTGTCAGCATTTTTGGCCAGTTGGTTTAAACCTGATGGATCTACCTTCAATAGAGATGCTATTTGATCAATGAAGGAACCGGTGCCTCCGGCACAAATGCCGTTCATCCTTTGCTCTACTCCATCCTTAAAGTAGATAATCTTGGCATCTTCTCCCCCAAGTTCAATAGCTACATCGGTTTGGGGATGAAAGGTTTTGATTGCTTTTGTAGCTGCAATAACTTCCTGGGTAAAGGAAATTCCCAAACCGGTTGCAATGCTCATCCCGGCGGAACCTGCTACTGATACACGGGCCTGGATATTTCCCAGCTTTTTATATGCACTTTCCAGTATCCGCTGCAGTTTGTGCTTAATATCCGCATAATGCCGGGTATATTTGCTGTAGATTAATTCATTGTTATTATTTAAAATTGCGACTTTAATGGTAGTAGATCCTACGTCAAGGCCAATTTTATATATTTTTTTCGTAAGTTGTTGAACACCCATGGTGTCTTCACCTCAACATAAGTAATTACATAAATAATAAAAGTAACCTCCTGATTGTTTTAGTATAGTGCTTTTTAAATATTGGTGTTATAGATTGCCAAACAATACAATTTATATCTATTATAACAGAATCATAATAGGCTAACTAGCGATTCTGTCCTTTTGTCGGGAAAAAACGACTTAAAAAAGAACATTACAAAGCTAAGAACTTTTCCTTTTAATGTTTTTGGAAGAAATAATCTATGTTGGGAAGGAACAATTTGCCTCCTGTCGAAGTCTAATTAACAAGAATACACAAAAGGAGGAAGGGATTTTGCAAAAAAAAGCGAGAATTATAGCCTTGGCAGTGGCAGTCATCTTTTTAATGGGGAGTGTGATGCCGGTAGTAGCTGCCGACGGTACACAAGCACTTAAAGCTATTTTTCGTAACATAAAGATTGTGGTCAACGGCAATACCTTAATCTCTGACAAGGAGCCATTTATTGTCGACGGTACTACTTATGTACCCCTTAGACTGGTAGCAGAGGCTATCGGAGGCGATGTTCAGTGGGATGGCGTCAATAACAAAGTTGTAATCACTGTTAAACCCAGTGTAGATCCGGCTGAACTCCAGAAAAGATACCAGGAAGGGTATGATGCCGGTCTTAAAGCAGGGGATTTAAACGGTTATATAAGAGGTTTGCAGGAAGGAAAAGCCCAAGCTGAAGAAAAGCGTAATGCTGAAAAGGAATATGACGAAGGATATGATGACGGTCTGGCAGCAGGAGAAGAAGACGGTTATGAAGCCGGCGAATACGATGCCGAGCGTGGCCGGAAAAGTGACTGGAAAAAGGCGATCGACAGTGACAGCACTATTTCCAAAACATATAAGCTGAGCAGTGAAAGCAAGGATTACTCCGATGGATTTTTGAAGGGATATAAAGAGGCTTTTGAAGACGGCTACAAAGACGGCTACGACGGCTACTATGATTACGAAGATGGTTATTGGGATGGTTATGACAAAGGGTATATTGACGGTAAAAATGCTACAGGTACTAAACCCAGCGTTCCCAGGGACAGGGACATTATTAATGATTTCCGGTTAGACAGGGAAAGCAGAAGCTACAGCGATGGATTTCTCGAAGGATATAAAGATGGCTTTAGAGACGGCGTGGATGATCGCTAATAGGAGCAGCATTGCTGCTCTCAGACTGTAGACAAAGGCAAAATCGATGTTAATCAGAGGGCTGAATTGGAGCCAAAATCGAAAGAGCGAAGGAGCCTGGGGAATAATGCCGACGGTATGAGCACCCGCAGGGTGCGATTTCGGAGGCATCCCCAGGCGACTGAGCTCATCCCCAAACTGGGCTCCTCTGAAGCCCGAGATTAACATCGATTTGGTTTTGAGAGTTTAGCAGCATTGCTGCTCTTTTTTTGGCTAATTAGGTGATATGGTGGGCAATGATTAGCTTATCGCCGTTAACAAAGGTAGCCGGCAGCGAATAGAATACAGGCAGGATAACATCATCAAAGGCGGTGTAAAGTCGTGCCTATGAACAATGATTTGCGTCCCCCTTGTGCGTCCGGCCGCTACTACCGGGTAAAAGAAGGAGAAACATTAATCAGTATTGCAGCCAAAGTGGGGGTAGCCCGGGAGGAATTAGAGGAACTTAATCCCGAGGTGAACTGGCTAAACTTGCAGATTGGACAGCTGCTGTGCTTACCGGGAGAGCGGCCGTGCCCTTCAGGGATTTACTGGGAAGTAGAAGCAGGGGATACCTTGTACCTGATTGCCCGGGAAATAGGTACTACTGTAGAAGAAATAATGAAACTCAATCCTGAAATACAACCGGAGAACCTGCAAATAGGCCAACTCCTATGCCTACCCTAAGGGGATCATGTTAAAGGGACAGTCCCAGAAAAGCAATATCATCTGTTGCCCTTCCTTGCCGGATTTTTTGTTCTAATTGCTCATATATTTCTTGCTTAAGAACCACTGTTTTCAGCATTTCATTAAGCTCTTTT